>JAKLEF010000035.1 GCA_022703195.1 Candidatus Fermentibacterota bacterium
GGACGCCCAGCGATTCGAGCGCCTCCCGCGCGCGGCCTATCATGTAGGCCACGTTCGCTTCCTCGTTGTAGGCAGGCATGAAGAGGCTGATGCCGTCCCCGGCGGTTCCGCGGGTCGGAGTCATGGTTCCCGGTCCCCTTTGAATGCCGGCATGAACGGGCCGGACCCGGCCCCCCTGCAGGGGGCGCCCTTCGTCGGATGCACAGGCTCCCGGGACTACTTCCCGATGAAGGTGGGGGCGCGGTCCGGCGATCTGCCCTTCTTCACCATGTGATAGTAGGCGTATGTCATGGGCCTCGCCTGGGTCAGCACTCCGGCGTCCTCGACCTCGCCCAGGAAGAGCGCGTGGGTGCCGCAGTCGAAACTCTCGCGGATGCGGCACTCGATGAACGACGTAGCATGCTCGAGGACCACCGGGCATCCCGAGGAGCAGGTCCTGAAGGCCGTCCCCTCGAACTTGTCGATGTCACGGCCCGACTTGAAGCCGAATCTCCCGATGAAGGTCATCGGGGTGTCCTCCTCGAGCACGGAGACGCTGAACGAACCTGCCGATCCGAGGCATTCGTAGGTGTAGTTCAGCCTGTTGATGCTTATCGCTATCGTGGCGGGTTCCGAAGTGACCTGGAAGACCGTGTTGCAGATCTGCCCGTTCCGCCGTTCCGCAGTTCCCGTCGCCACTATGTACATCCCGTAGCTGAGGCTGTGGAATGCGCTCCTGTCCAATGCTCACCTCCCGCCCTGATCGCCCATCCTGCGGTGGCAGAACCACCAGTCATAGCACTCGTACTGCTTCGGCCTCTCCTTCGCGCCCGCCTCGTCGACGGGGGGCGGCACGATGAAGTTGCCGCCTATCAGCTCGTTCCGCGGCCAGTTGGCCGGCATTGCAACTCCGTGCTTGTCCGATATCTGCAGGCCCTGGACGATGCGGAGGATCTCCTCGGTGTTGCGGCCGAGCTCCTGGGGGTAGTAGAGCATCGCCCTGAGGATGCCCTTGGGGTCGACGATGAAGACCCCCCTGACCGTGTTCGTGCCCTTGCCGCGATGGATGAGCTCCAATGCCGAGGCCATCTCGCCGGTGTCGTCGGCGATGACCGGGAACCTGATCTCGACAGAGAGCTTCTCCCTGATCCACTCCGTCCATTTCATGTGGGAATAGACCTGGTCGATGCTCAGCCCGATCAGGTCGCAGTTCAGGGACCTGAACTCTCCGAGCCGCTTCTGGAGGGATACGAACTCGGTGGTGCAGACCGGCGTGAAGTCCGCCGGGTGGCTGAACAGTATGAACCATCTTCCGGCCTGGTCGTTGGGGATGGACATCGGGCCGTGCGTGGTCCTCACCCTGAATTCGGGGAACTTCTCTCCTAGAAGCAGCATGCTGGCCTCCCCGGGGTGTCGCGCCCCGTCATGTGCCGGCCCTGTCGGTGTCGGGGGCGACCACCGACCTGACCTTGGCTATCAGGTCCACGGGCCGGTAGGGCTTCTGGATGAACCCCGCGAGCCCCTTGCCCGAGAAGCGCCCCGCCGCGTCCATCTCGTTGTATCCGCTCGACAGGATGACCCGGATGTCGGGTCTGATCCTGCGGAGTTCCCTGAAGGCCTCCTCGCCGTTCAGGTGGGGCATCGTCATGTCGAGGAGGACGAGGTCGATCCTGCCCGCGTTCTCGCGGAAGATCTCGGTGCACTCCCTGCCGTCGACGGCCGTGAGCACGCCGAAGCCGCACTTCTCGAGCGAGAGCCGCGCAACCGTCCTCACGGTCTCCTCGTCGTCCACCACCAGCACCGTCGTCCCTCGGCCTATCGTGGCTTGGTCGGTCTGCTGCTGGGGATTCGCCGCCCTGCCGCCTATCGCCGGGAGGAGTATCTTGAAGCTGCTTCCGCGGCCCGGCTCGGAATAGACCTTGAGCGTGCCCCGGTGGCCGCGCACGATGCCCAGTACGGCCGCAAGCCCGAGGCCGCGGCCCGTGAACTTCGTGGTGAAGAACGGATCGAAGATCTTCGCGCGGATCTTCTCGTCCATCCCGCATCCGGTATCGGACACCTCGAGGAAGGAGTAGGGGCCCTCGGGCAGGTCTTCGTCGATGTAGGTGCCCGAGAGGTAGGGCCTGTCGACATATGTCATGCCCGTGGCGATGGTGATGATCCCGCTCCGCTCGCCGATGGCCTCGGCGGCGTTCATGATCAGGTTCATCACTATCTGCCTGAGCTGTGTTGCGTCGCCTTCGATCATGTCGAGCTCGTGAGCGAGGTCGAGCCTCAGGACTACGTTCTTGGGGATGGCGGCCTGGAGGAGGTTCACCATCTCCTCTATCACCCTGTTCATGTCCACCGGCTCGACCATGAACTTGCCGCGGCCCGAGTAGGCCAGGAGCTGGTTCGTCAGTTCGGCGGCCCGCATCGCGGCTGTCTCCAGCCTCTCGATGGTCCTCCTCACCGGCGATTCCGGGGGGAGCTCCATCAGGGCCAGGCCGGCATTGCCCAGGATGCCCATTAGCAGGTTGTTGAAGTCGTGGGCGATGCCCCCCGCCAGCACACCCAGGCTCTCGAGCTTCTGCGAGTGCTGGATCTGCCTGTCGAGCATCCGCTTCTCGTCCTCGATCCTGCGGCGGTCGGAGATGTCGCGTATGATGCCGAGCACTCCCGGCTTCCCCTGGTCGGAGATGATCGAGACGTTCAGCTCGACCGGGATCTCGGTGCCGTCGAACTTCCTGAGCACCGTCTCGTAGATGCCGGGGACCTGCCCCCCCCTTATCCTCGCGAAGTGCCGCGACACGACCTTGGCCCTCTCGGATTCGGCCACGAATTCGGAGAAGTCATGGTTGACGTAGGCCGCGGAGGGATACCCGAGCATGGCTGCGAGGGTGTCGTTGACGTAAACCACCCGGCCGTCGGTGATGAGCACTATCCCGTCCTTGGCGTTCTCGGCCAGGGCGCGGTACCTCGACTCGCTGCCCTTGAGAGAGTCCTCGGTCTTCCTCTTCTCGATGACCAGGGCCGCCGCCCCGGCGAGGGTCAGCAGGGCGTCCTTCATCTTCTGGTCGATCGAACCGCCGGAATAGCTCTGCACCGTCATCACGCCGAAGACCCTGTCGCCGACGGTCAGCGGAACGCCCATCCACCAGTTCGAGAGAACCCCGATGAGTTCGGTCTGCCCGTCGCTGATGTACCTGGCTATGTCCGATTCCGACAGGAAGAGTGGCTTGCCGCCGCGCAGAACCATCTCGGTGAAGCCCCTGCCGGGCTTCCTGGGTTCCGGCGGAGTGGTGTACTTGTCGACGTAGTAGGGGAACGAGAGGATGTCGTTGAGTGGGTCGTAGAGGGAGATGTAGTAGTTGTCGGCCGGGACCACCTCGGAGATGATCGAGTGGATCTCGCGGTAGAGGGTGGGCGAATCCATGGAGGTTAGCCCGCTTTCGATGATCCGGCGGGTCGCGTCCTGGAGCCTGGTGGAATGCCTGCGTTCGGTCACGTCGTGGGCGAACAGCACATAGCCTTCGTCTCCCGCTAGCCTGGACACCGAGGTGAACCTGAACCTGGAGTCGGGGTACTCCATCTCGGAGCGGGTGAATTCGCGTCCGGCGTCTGCCAGGGCCTCCCGCAAGCCTTCGGGCAGCCTGGCCTCGAGCAGTTCTTCGAGACCTGGCGGAAGCGCGGGATTATGCCCGGGGCACATGGCGGATGCTGCGGCCCTGTTTCCCCAGAGGATGCGGAGGTCGGGCGAGATGTGCAGCACCACGTCCTCGACGCCGTCGAGGAGCATGGCCTTCTCGGCCTGGAGCCTGTCCAGGGCGAGGCTGACCTCGGTCTGCCTCGCGGTCTCCATCGTCATGCTCGTGATCTCGGCCAGGGATGCCGCCAGGACCTGGTCCTGCAGCACCCAGGGCCTCGGGCCGGACTTCGTCCTCTCGACGCAGATCACGCCGGCGACCGAGCCCTCCATGTGGATCGGTGCGTCGAGGGTCGAGGTGATGCCGCATGGCCCGAAGTAGCCGTCCATGAACTCGGAGAACCTCGGGTCCGAAGCGACGTCGGCCGATTCGATGATCCTCTCCTTCGAGAGCATCTCGACATAGGACGGGGCCTCGAGCAGCGGCATGTCGGCCGCGGTCGCCCCGCCTTCGCGGTCTTCCAGCGCGATGCACCTCAGAGCGGGTGCGGAGCCTGCGGTCTCGAGCACCCAGATGCTCACCCTGTCTACGCTCGAGGCCTCCATTGCGGCTTCCGCAATGAACGGGAGCGCCCTGGCAAGGTCGCCAGCGGAGACCGGGGATGCGGTGGTGATCATGTAGAGCGTGCGGTGGAGGAGCTGGATGATCTCGCCGCTGTCCTCCGAGGGGTTCATGAAGCCCGTGGCGACCGTTCCAGCGGGGACCCCGTCAGGGCCCTCGAGCGCCCTGACGTGGAAGAACCTGCTCGATCCGTCCTCTACGATGTTCTCGGATACCGGCCCGGAGGAGCCGCGGATGACCTCCTCCTCCATCTCGGCGATCCTCTGTCTAGTGGCGGCCAGCATGGGGGGGACGAGCTCCGCGAAACGGGCGTTCTCCTCGGGCTCGGAACCGCGCCTCCTCATCCTGACGGCGCAGTCGGACGCCTCGCCTGGAATGCCGGCGGCGTCGGAAGCTCCGTCGCTGCTGGCGCGAGGTTCCTCGTCGAGCTTCTCGCTTCCCCGGGAGCGGACCATGGCGCTTACATTACGAGAAAAGCGCGGAGTGTCATCCCTCGGGCCTGGCTCCACCGCCTGCCAGGACCAGCACCTTCCCCCTGCAATGCTTCACGGACAGCGTCTTCATCAGCATCGAACGCCGACCGTCCTCGAGTATCCACATCCTGCCCGGAGCCGAGAGCGGCATCGCATCCGCGCATTCGAATACCGCCGCGACGACGCCCCCGGGACTGTCGAGCCTGACCCTTTCGGGTCTGGCGAGTATGGAAGCCCTTCCGGCGAGCCTCGCAGACCATGTTCCGCAGACTGTTCCCTCGGACATGCGCCCCCCTTTCGCGGGTAATATGGAGGGCGCGCCAGGCGATGTAAACACCTGTTCACGGCCCGAGCATCTCCCTTATCTCATAGAGAAGGTGCTGGGCCTCCCGGGGCGACATGGAATCCGGGGAGATGCCGCGAAGGATCTCCATCAGGCCGTCCGGAGGGGTGTCGAAATCAATCGTCATCTGGTCGTCGCGGGTCTCCCCCGGCACTCCGCCCTTCTCGAGGCGCGCGAGTATCCTGGCCGCCCTTGCCGAGACCTGGGGCGGCACACCGGCCATCGAGGCCACATGGATGCCGTATGACCTGTCGGATGGCCCCTCGGCTGCCCTGTAGAGGAAGACGATGCCCTGGCGCGTCTCGCGGACGGGGACGTTTATGTTGGCACAATTCCTGAGATCGGAGGGTAGCCTCGTCAGCTCGTGGTAGTGTGTCGCGAACACGACAAGGGGGCGGTGGACCGGGCTGTCGTGCAGGCTCTCGATTATGGCCCACGCCAGTGCCAGGCCGTCGAACGTGCTCGTACCCCTGCCTATCTCGTCCATCACCGCGAAGCTCTCGGGGGTCGACTGGTTGAGCACGGCCGCGGCATCCGCCATCTCGAGCAGGAAGGTGGACTGCCCCCTGGCTATCCTGTCCGCTGAGCCGATGCGCGTGAAGAGCCTGTCCACGGGGGAGAAGACGAACGAGGTCGCCGGGACGAACGATCCGGCCTGCGCCATCACCAGGGTCTGGGCGGCCTGCCGGAGCAGGGTCGACTTCCCCGCCATGTTTGGGCCGGTGACTATCAGTATCCTCCGGTCGGCGTCCATCCTGAGGGAGCTGGGAACGCAGTCCCCGGGGGGCAGGATGACGTCGAGCACGGGATGGCGCCCGTCCTCGAGGCGGAAGCAGGGCGGATCGGCGAGGACCGGCCTGGTGTATGACCTCTCCCCCGCCAGGATCGCCATGCCGCAGAGCGCGTCCAGCCTCGATAGGAGGGCACCGGTTCGCCTTATCCGGGAGGCCCTGGCGGCCACCCTCGACCTGAGGCCTTCGAAGATCGTCCTCTCCAGCTCGGCAATGCCCTCCTCGGCCCGGAGCAGCTTCACCTCCATCTCGTGGAGACCGGGGGTCGTGTACCTCTCGCTTGTCGCAAGGGTCTGCCGCCGCACGAACCGTTCCGGCACCTGGCCCGCCATGCTCCGCGGGACCTCTATGTAATATCCGAAGACGCGGTTGTATCCTATCGAAAGCCTCTGTATGCCGGTCGCCGCGCGCTCCGACTCCTCCATGGCCGCCATCCAGCTCCTGCCGCCGTGCCGCGCCTCCCTCAGCTCGTCCAGCTCGGCGGACACGCCCTTCGCGATGGTGTCGCCGTCGCCCGGCCTGGCCGGTGGGTCGGGGGCGATGGTCGAGTCGATATCGTCCCCGATGTCGTCCAGAGTGTCCATCGCCGATACCTCGCACAGGAGCTCCGAGGAGAACGGCGAAAGCTCCCTGGCGAGCGAGGGCAGCTGCGCGACGGTCGCGCCGATGGCATGCAGGTCCCGCGGCCCGCTCTTGAGCGTGAGCAGGCGCCCGGCCTGCCTCTCGAGGTCGCAGAAGGACGAGAGCATGCCCGTGAGCATCCCGCACCGGCCCGAGAGAAGGAGCTCCTCCACCGCGTCATGCCTGGCCCTCGTCTCCCGGGCCGCCCTTGGAGGGGACAGAAGCCAGCTCCTGTAGGTCCTTCCGCCGCCGGGCGTCGCGGTCCTGTCCGTCGCGTCGGCGAGCACCGCCTGGCGGTCGGGGCCCGCGGTGTCGACGAGATCGAGCGCCAGGGCGCTCCTGGCGTCGATAACCATGATGTCGCCGGCGCTGTAGAGCCCCGTGAACTCCACCTTCGAGGCGATGTTCCGCTTGACGTCCTCGACGTACGACAGCAGGGCGCCCACGGCTCCGAGCGGTGCAGGCGACTCCTCGAGCCCCAGGCCACCCAGGGCCGTCACCCCGAGCCTTCTCTTCACGGCCTCCGCGGCCGCCGCCTGCCCGAAGCGCCAGTCCTCGAGCCTCGTTGTCGAGACGGATACGGGCGGCTCCACGGTGGAGCTCTCGGCCAGGAGCAGTTCCCGCGGGGCCCTGCGCGACACCTCCTCGAGGACCGCCTCCATGGATCCGGCGAAAGCCCCGGCCGATCCCGTCGAAAGGTCGCAGAATGCCGCAGCCCATTCGGACCCGGCCGAATGGACGGAGCAGAGCAGGGCCGTCTCCCTCTCCCCCAGGGCCTGCCCGGCCACCAGGGTCCCGGGGGTGACTATCTCGGTGACCTCGCGCCGGACCAGTTTCTTCGCCCTGGCCGGGTCCTCGGTCTGCTCGCAGATCGCCACCTTCAGGCCGGCCCGGATCAGCCTGGGCAGGTAGTTGTCGAGGGCGTGGACCGGGAAGCCGGCGAGGGGGACCCTCTCCCCCGTCTCCCTGTCCAGGTCGCGGGACGTCAGTGTGATCCCGAGGGTCCGGGAGAGGATCGCGGCATCCTCGAAGAAGGTCTCGAAGAAGTCGCCCATCTGGAAGAGGAGCAGCTTGCCGGGGTGTCTCTCCCTCTCACTCCTGTACTGCTGCATCAGGGGGGTGTTCAACGCCTCCCGGCCTCCTCCATCGCCCTGTCGTAGACGTCCCTGGGGAGGATCGAGGACCGGCATTCCATCGTGCCCGTCCTGCAGCGGAGCCCGCCGTGCCTGTGGCATGGGCTGCACGGCGCGGAGGGTCCGAACGAGCCCTCGGCGGGCCAGAATCCCAGCGCGGGGGAGGTGGAGGTGAACACGACGAGCGTGGGCACGCCCAGAGCCCGGGAGACGTGCGCCGGGCCCGAATCGGGGGAGATCACGAGATGCTGCCTCTCGAGAACGTCCAGGAGCCCGGCGATGCCGCCCCCGCCGGCGTATGCCGACACACCGGGCCTCCTCACGGAGGATGCGGTCGCGGCTATCTCGGAAGCGTCCTCCGGACCTCCCGCGAGCGTCACGCGGGCGCCATCGAGATCGATGAAGAGCCTGGCCAGTTCGGCGACGACTCCGCGGGGCAGGCTCTTCAAGGGCCAGCGCCCGCCGCAGACCAGCGCCACGTGGAATCCGTCGCCGGGCAAGGCCGCTCTCGTCAGCACGGGCGGGGGTGACGACTCGAATCCCGCCACCCGGGCGAAGTCGAGCGCCCTCGGAGGCATGGATGCGCCTCCCGCGAGCGCTTCCCGCCTCAGCCGCCTGTCGGTTGCGAAGCGCGGCACCTCGCGGGGCCAGGTGCCGAGCCGTGTCGTGAGGTTCCCCTGGAGGTCCACAACCCTGTCCGGCCCGAATGCCGCTATCTCCCGGCGGATGGCCTTACAGGCGTTGCTCCGGGGCACTCCCGCGCATGCGATCCCGGCCCCGAAGCGCTCCGCGACGGGCAGATACTCCTCCGCGGTGATGAACAGCGTGGAGTTGTAGCGGGCGAAGAGCGATGCCACGGGCTGGCAGAGCACCACGTCCCCGAGGGAGTGGAGCCTCAGGATGGCCGCCCTCTCAGACGGTGTCCGAGAACTGGAGGTCATACAGCCTTCTGTACCTGCCGTCGGCCTTCATTAGGGCGTCGTGCGTCCCGCTCTCGACTATGCGGCCGGCCTCGAGGAAGAGGATCCTGTCGGCGCGGCGTATCGTGCTGAGCCTGTGGGCAATTATCAGGGCCGTCCTTCCTGACACGAGGCTCTCTATGGCCCTCTGCACCAGCCTCTCGGATTCGGTGTCGAGGGAGGATGTGGCCTCGTCGAGGACGAGGATGGCCGGATCCTTCAGGATGGCGCGCGCGATCGCGAGCCTCTGGCGCTGGCCGCCCGAGAGCGTGACCCCGCGCTCCCCTATGTCGGTGTCGAATCCCCCGGGCATCTCGTCCACGAAATCGAGGATGTTCGCGGCGGCGGCGGCCTCCCTGACCCGCTCGAGGGGGATGTCGGCCCTGCCGTATGCGATGTTGTTCCTGACCGTGTCGTTGAAGAGCACGGTCTCCTGGGTCACCACGCCGACGAGGGCCCTCAGCGAGGAGAGGGAGATGTCCCTGAGGTCGGTGCCGTCGAGGAGCACCCTTCCCTCCGATGGGTCCATGAATCTCGGCAGCAGGTCGGCGAGGGTGCTCTTGCCGGCGCCGCTCGGCCCGACCAGAGCCACAACCTCCCCCGCGCGAAGAGTGAGGTCGATGCCGTGCAGGACCTCCTCCCTGTCGTAGGCGAAGCTCACGTTCTCGAACACCACCGACTCGCGGAAGCCCCGGGCCTCGACCGGATCCGGGGGCTGCACCACGGAAGGCCTCTCGTCGAGGATCGCGAACACCCTGTCGCTGGAGGCGAGGCCTGCCTGGATCCTGGTGATCGACTTGCTCAGATCCTTCACCGGGTCCATCATGGAGAGGGCCGCGCCCAGGAAGACGAAGAACTGGCCCTGGGTCATGCCGCCGCCGCCCAGGACCTCGTTCCCGCCGTACCAGAAGATCAGCGCGCTGGCTCCCACCCCGATGATCTCCGTGAGCGGTCCGGCGAGGGACTTGAGCCTCTGGAGCGATGTCTCGAACCTGGCGTGCGACCTGAGTATCCTGTCGAACCTGCCCTGCTCGAATCCCTCCATCGAGAAGGCCTTCACCACGCGTATGCCCAGCGATGACTCCTGGAGGACCGACGCGAAGTCGGCCATCTTCTCCTGGGCCTTGTGGCTCTTCCTCCTCAGCCTCTTCCCCAGGGCGCCTATGGCGATGGCGCTCGGTGGCAGGACGGCGAGGGTCACGAGCGTCAGCTTCCAGGAGGCCATCAGGGCTATCGCCAGGAAGACGCCGAGCAGGACGGCCTGCTTCGCCACGTTGACCATGGCCTCTGAAATCGCGCCCTTCAGCCTGTCGACGTCGGCCGTCATCCTGCTCAGGAGTTCGCCGATCCGGCTCCTCGCGAAGTATTCGAGATCGAGCCCGAGGATGTGGCCGAAGAGGGCCCTTC
The DNA here is from genome assembly GCA_022703195.1 of Candidatus Fermentibacterota bacterium. GTDB lineage: Bacteria > Fermentibacterota > Fermentibacteria > Fermentibacterales > Fermentibacteraceae > Fermentibacter. Next base: position 9,954 of record JAKLEF010000035.1, read on the forward strand.
GGAGATCGAAGAGCACGCCCTGCTCCACCCTGGCCAGGAAGAAGGTCTGGAGGACCGCAGCTATGTTCTTGAACACTATCAGGATGACGATGAAGGCTATCACCAGTGCCAGGGACTCCTGCGGCGGGGCCTCGCGGAGCGCGGCCCGGGCGGCCTCGCCTGCTTCGGAGAACCCGTCGGCCGCCCCGGACACGTCAAGTGAGCCGAGTCTCGAGAAGGCGGCGCCCGCCGGCGGGAGGACCTCGGTACGTACGATCTCATCCAGCGTCCTGCCCGACGATCCTCCCGTCTCGCTGCCCAGGACGTCGTCGAAAACGGGGAGGATCATGCCGATGGATGCGCCGCTCGACAGTGCGTAGACCACGGCGCAGACCATGGCCACGGCCACGGTACCCGAGTAGGGCTTCACGAAGCCCAGAAGCCTCCTTGCGTTCCCCCGGCGTCCGTCGGCCAACGCTTTCCTTCCTGCGAACGGTATGCGCCCGATGCAGCCCCGAACATAAGGACTGGGCATCCTCCGGGCATGCCTCTTGACGCCGGGGCTCCCGCCGGATACGCTCTTTACATGATCATGCAGCTGCTCTTCCTCGCCCTGCCCGCCCAGCCCCCGGCGATCACCGAGGTCATGGCGAATCCGCTCGACGAGGACAATGCCGAGTTCATCGAGATCTGCAACCCCTCACCCCTTGCTGTCGACCTCCTGGGGTACTCGATCACCGACGGAGACGCCATCGATGTCATCGAACCGTGGGACGAGACGGCCTACGGTGTCTTCCCCGACACAGACGCCGTGACGGGGTCGACGACCGTTCCGGCCGGGGGTTACGCCGTCCTGCTCGAGACGGGCTACGTGCTCGCGCCGGCATACGACTTCCCGCCGGGCACCGTCATCCTCACCACCGGCGATGCGGCCCTGTGCAACGGCCTGGCCGCCCCGTCCGACCCGCTCACACTGTTCGATCCCGCCGGCACTGCCGACAGCAACGCGGTCTCCACGTACGGAACGCCGGTCCCATCCGACATCTGGTCCGAACGCGACGACGACGGCCTCGACGGCATCCCGTTCGATCCCGGAGACGGATACAGCGTCGAGCGGTCATCCGCCTCCATGCCCGACGAGGAGTCGAGCTGGGTCGAGGGCACGCCGGGGGGCACGCCGGGGGCCGGATGCGGCTCGCAGGGCGGGCCCGACCTCTCCTGCACCGGCGT
>JAKLEF010000350.1 GCA_022703195.1 Candidatus Fermentibacterota bacterium
TCGTCGTACCAGCTCCCCGATCCAGCATCGACAGCGACCCGGACGGAGCCGAACGGCTCCATGCTGCTGAGGTCGAGTTCCCTCACCGAGACGAAGTCGCGCATGTTGCTGAAGCCGTAGTAGGTCAGGTTGTCGGTGCCCCTGAACGACGTCACGCTCGACACGGGCCCGAGGGTGGCCAGCCTGCCCTCTATCGCGGCCGCATCGACCAGGCTGACGCCTTCGAGCTTCCTGAGGTCCCACGTCGTGAGCTCGTTGGCGGGCATGGGCCTGATCAGGAGATCCTCCCAGAGGGCGACCGCGGCGTCGCCCGGGCCGTCCTCGACCGCCAGGCGCTCCATCACGTCCAGCACCGCGGGGCTGATCCGGCCCGGAGGGGGCGGCACGACGACCGAGTTGTCCTTCAGCCAGGCCAGATCGGAAGCCGTGAAGCCCGGCACCTCCATGACGTCGTATATGTCTCCAAGCCCGCCGGTTTCGAGGATGTAGCCGTAGAGGGCCCCGGCCTGTTCGTCGGTAATCCCGGGGAGAGCCAGGAGATCCTCGAGGGAGGCCGAGTTCAGGTCGAGGGCCGGGAGGGCGATCGCGGCCAGGCCTAGCAGGATCGCGCTAGAAAGCATAGCCCACCCCGAACTGGTGGGTCGGGGAGAGGTCGGGATGGCTCTCGATCCCGTACTGGAACTCGATGCCCGAAACCGAGGTCGAAAGGCCAGCGGTGATGACCGCGGGGTCGGTGCGCACTCCGGCGAGGACCGACACGGGGCCGACCGGGACGGCCTGTCCGAACCGGATCCTCATGCCCCTGTAGTCCCTCGACAGAACGAACCTGGTCACCAGGCCGGCCGAAGGCTCGTAGGCCAGGCCGACGTCGAGGTTCCGGTGGAAGCTCTCGGAGCTCTCGCCTATCCGCGACTCGAACAGGTTCCTCACCGACGCGGCCAGCATCCAGCGGGAGTAGACCTCGGCCTGCATGCCGGCGTTCAGCGAGAAGGCCGATGCACCGCCGTAGCTGCTCTGGCCGTCAGCTATGTCTACCCTGCCGAACACGGGCTGTATGCCGAAATACATCCCGCGGCCGAGGCGGCCCGAGGCGGTCAGCGCGACCAGCATCTCGGAATAGTCGCCCGACCCGAAGGCCCGCATGGACAGGCCGGCTGCCCAGTTCCCGGCGAGGGGGGTGGAAACGTCCAGCCCGTGAGTGGCCAGGTCGAGCACGGTGAAGGGCAGGCGGCTCGAGGCGTATGCCGAAGTGCCCCCTCCATGCGCGAGGCACGAGGGATTGGAGAGCACAGAGGGCAGTCCCGTGCCTGCCACGCCCGTGCCTCCCATGGCCTGGTCCGCGACGCCCAGCTCGAGCTCCTCGAATGCCGCGAGGGCTGCCGGGGAGGACAGGATCACCACTGCTAACAGAACTGCACGGCGGAGGCATCCTGTTGTCTTCATGGCCTACTCCAGGTCCGCCGCGACCACCACTGTCTCGGTGGTCACGTATCGTTCGCCGTCCCCGTCGATGCCCTCGAGCATGATGAGGTAGGGTCCCATGGGAAGCGCCTCCTCGTGGTCGTCGAGCCCGGCCCACTCCATCACGTCGCCGCCCATGCGCGACTCGACCGGCCTGGCCACCTCGCGCCCCGACCTGTCGAACACCTTCACTGTGAACCTCCATCCCGACGGTCCCCCGAACTCGAACTGCATGCTCTCGCCCAGCGATGGTGCGAAGGGCGTGCCGAGGACATCCAGGTGGAAGTAGTTCGAGACGGACGGCGAGAAGGGCTGGAGGTCGGACTGGTATCTCGGGAGGAGCTGGTAGCCGGAGT
>JAKLEF010000351.1 GCA_022703195.1 Candidatus Fermentibacterota bacterium
GCGCCGGAGCCCGTCCAGCAGGGGCAGCACCAGCACGAGGTTGCCGAGCCTCGAATCCGGCCTCACCACCAACACGGAACTCGGTTCCGGCGGCTCGCAGCCGGGGACCGGGCGCGCGGGACCGCCCAGCACGCGCGCCAGGATCCTCCTGGATGCGCGCTCGAGCGGTTTCAGCGGTCTGCGCCGGCCCATGCCTCGCATGCCTCGAACCGTTCGGACACCCCCAGCTCCCTCTCGAACCGTGCGAAATGGGTCCAGCCGTCGCCCGACTCGATCTCCGCGAGGACGAAGCGGCCTGCAGGAGCGGGCGTTCCCTCGAAGACCACGGCCCTGTTGCCCGCGGTCCTGCCCAGGGTCTGGCCTGGCCTGCTCCCCGGCCCCGTGACCAGGACGGGCACGAGCCTTCCGGCAAGCCCCGCCGAAAGCCTCCGCGTGACCGCCCCCTGGATGTCCTGGAGCCGGTGCAGCCTCTCGAGCCTCGTCCGAACAGGAACCGGCCCGTCCATGGCGGCCGCCGCCGTACCCTTCCTCTCGGAATACCTGAAGAGGAAGGCATAGTCGAAACCGACCTCCTCGAGGAGGGCCGCGCTCTCCTCGAGATCCCCCTCCGTCTCGCCGGGGAACCCCGCGATCATGTCGGTGGACAGCACGATCCCGGGCATCGCCTCGCGGAGCATGCGCACCTTCGCGAGATAGGCGCCGCGCGTGTATCCCCGGTTCATGGCGGCCAGCACGGAGTCGCTGCCCGACTGCACCGGGAGATGGAGCATCCTGCAGACGTTCCTGCACGACGCCATGGTTTCGACCAGACCACGGGTGAGGTCGCGGGGATGGCTCGTGACGAACCGGACCCAGGCGCCTCCCGCGGCACCGGACACGCGCCCGAGGAGCTCGGGGAAGCCCGTCCCGCCCGAGCTGTAGGAGTTCACGTTCTGTCCCAGCAGGGTGATCTCGCCGTAGCCGGAGGACGCCAGCGAGGCGACCTCCGCGAGGACCTCCCCCGCCGGCCGGCTCCTCTCGCGGCCCCTGACGTAGGGCACGATGCAGTAGCTGCAGAAGTTGTCGCATCCCCGCATGATCGTGACGAAGCTCCTGGGGAAGGTGCGCCTCACCGGCACGACGCCCTCGTAGTGGTGATCCCCGTGCCCGATGGAGGCGGATCTTCCTCCCTCGAGGATCTCGGGGAGATCCAGGTACCTGTCGGGACCCACGGCGTGGTCGATGACGGGGAACCTTTCGAGGAGGGCGCTCCCGTGCTCCTCGGCAACGCAGCCGCAGACCGCCGTGACGGGCCTCCCCCGCCCGCCCCGGCTCGCACCGAGCTGTGTGATGCGGCCGAGCGCCCTGATCTCCGCATGCTCACGCACGGCGCAGGTGACGACGAGGATGGCGTCGGCCTCGTCGGGATCCTCGACCCTCGACCAGCCGGCCGCTTCGAGGATCCCGGAGATGTTCTCGGAATCGCTCACGTTCATCTGGCAGCCGTAGACCTCCATCCAGTAACTGCGCGCCGGAACGGCTTCCATCCCGCCTCCCTGTCCCGGGCGTCAGCCCGGGATCAGCAGCTCCATGACCAGCCCGGAGATGACCGGTATGCGGAAGTTGTCGTCGAGCGGGATGTCCACCAGCTCGACCACCGTTGCGGCGAGGGAGCCGGCGATGAGGGCGAAGGGAGTGAGGTGCCAGCCGAAGAACGGGCATATCAGGAGGAGGACGGCGCTTGCGAAGAGGCAGCTCAGAAGTGCGGCCAGACTGCCCTCGAGGGTGCGGCCGCACACCAGCCTGATCCTTCCGTAGCGCCGGCCCACGAGAGCC
>JAKLEF010000352.1 GCA_022703195.1 Candidatus Fermentibacterota bacterium
GAAGTCGTGCTCCCCCTGCCCGACCTGCCGGAAGCCTGCCCCTACAACCTAGCCCCGACGGCGAGCACGACAGCCATGCTGGTCACGGGTGACGCCATCGCGATGGCCCTCCTTTCCGCCTGCGAGTTCTCGCCCGAGGACTTCGCTGAGATACACCCCGGCGGAATACTCGGCCGGAAGCTGCTGAGCAGGGTTTCGGACATGATGGTCCCTCCACCCCTGCCGGATCTGCCTGAGGACACGCTCCTGCCCGACGCGGTGGAGACCATGACGAGGCACAGGGGGGTCTGCTTCAGCACGGACGGGTCGGGAGCCCTGTCGGGAATCTTCGTCTACGGAGACCTCGGCAGGCTCATGCGCGACCGGACCGACATAGGGAACCTCAGGCTCTCCGAAGTCCTCATCCGCGGCCCCGTGGTGGCCACACCGTCCGAGCCGGCCACGGCGGCTCTCGCAAGGATGGAACAGAAGGGCATCACCAGCCTGGTCGTGGTGGACGGGGACTCCAGGCCGGTCGGCCTCGTGTTCCTCCACGACATCATGCGCGCTGGAATCTACTGAGGCTGCCGTGCCCAGCAGGAGGCTCCCCTTCCGGGCTCTCCGACACGCCCTCGAGCGCCCTGCCGTCGACCTCCTGCTGTTGTGCGCCCGCCGTGCGCCGATGCCGCTGCTGGAAGCCTCGGCCTCCGCCGCGGCCAGGGCCGCCTCCGCCCTCCCCTCGCGGGCGAACACGATGATCGACAGGCACCGGAGGAACATCCTGGCGCCATCGGGGCTCGATGTGGATCCGTTCCTGGTGTATCGCGGGATGATCCTGTCGATGATCGATTTCGTGAGGCTCTCCTACGCATCGGACCTCGAGTTCGGCAGTGCCGTGGGGGTCGAGGGGGCGCACTTCCTGGAGGAGGCTCTCGGGAAGGGTAGGGGAGCGATCTGCATCACGGCCCATTACGGCGCCTGGGAGCTCATCCCGAGGGCCGTCGTCCTTCTCGGTCACCGGACCGGGGTTGTCGGGAGGCGGCTCTCCGGTTCCGCTGCGGACACCAGGCTCGGCCGGCTGAGGTCGATGCACGATGTCACCGTTCTGGACAGGGCTTCCGGAGCCAGGCCCCTCCTGGGGTTGTTGCGCACGAACGCGGCTGTGGGTATTCTCATCGACCAGGACACGACCGCGGTCGAATCGGAGTTCGTCGATTTCTTCGGGTTGCCCGCCCTGACTCCGACCGGCCCGGCCAGGATGGCTGTCAGGTTCGGAATACCCGTGGTCCCTCTCCACATCGTCCGGAGGAATGATGGCTCGCATCTCCTCGTCATCGAAGAGGCGCTCGACCCGGGAGCCTTCACGGGCGACGACGGACACGTCCGCCTCACGTCATGTCTCAACGCGATCATCGAGGGCTGGATCAGGGCCGATCCCTCCCAGTGGATCTGGTTTCACGAGCGCTGGTGCCGCCGTCCTCCTGGCTCTCCTGGCCTGCGCTGAAGGCTCGAGGAACTACTCGGAGGAATCGGGGGAGGTACAGCAGCTCGGTGCCTTCTCTCTGACGGAAGCCGCCCCCGGGGGCAGGAACTGGAGGCTCGAGTGCGAAGGGGGGACCTTCCACGAGCAGGACAGCACCCTCCTCATGTGGGGCGTCAGGCTCGTGATGTACGAGGCCGACATGCCGGCCTCGATGCTCACTTCGGACTCGGGCGAGGCCCTCGACAACGGGGCGATGCTCAGGGCCTGGGGGGATGCCAGGGTGGAGACCTCCGAAGGCAGGGTGCTCACATCCCCGGAGCTCATATG
>JAKLEF010000353.1 GCA_022703195.1 Candidatus Fermentibacterota bacterium
GACGGTCTCCTGCTTGCCCTTGGGCACGAATGTGTAGTAGGGGTCTATCCCGATCCGGCGCAGGAGCATCCGTAGCTTCGCCGCCTCGAACCGCCTCGAGATGTAGTAGGTGAACACGAGCTGGTTGTAGACGGCGATCCCCCTCATCCTGACGGCATCGACCGCCCTCACCGTAGCGGGCGTTATCTCGCAGGGGTGCTGGACATGGGTCACGACCGCCACTTCGCGCCTTCCCGGCGACCTCGTGTCGGAGAGGAGATCGAGAAGGCCGGGCGTGAACCTCATCGGCATGGTCACGGGAGTACGGGTGCCTATCCTCACCAGATCGACGTGGTCGATGGCGGCGATCCTCCTGAGTATCGAGCCCAGGACGGAGTCGTCCATCGCGAGAGGATCGCCGCCCGTCAACAGCACCTCGCGGATCGACGGGTGGTCGGCTATCCAGTCCAGCGCATCGTCCAGACAGGATTCGGGGGCCATCGCAGTCGGCGACATGGCCCCCTCTATCTCCCAGTTGCGCTGGCAGTAGACGCAGACCTGAGGGCAGGCGTTGTACGGCTTCAGGATTGCGATCGCGGGATACCTCCTCGTCACCAGGTCGACGGGTGACGTGTCCCTCTCGCGCATGAAGTCGAGATCCGCCCTCTGCCTCGCAGCCTCGAAGGACTCGACGTACTCCTTCGAGGGCACCACCTGCGCCCTGAGTGCGCGGTCTCCCGAGCCGGCGTCCGGGTCCATGAGGGACGCGTAGTAGGGGGTGACGGCGAACGGGATGGAGAGACCGGCGGCCTTCTCGGCCCCAGACGTGTCGATGCCCGGGACCAGCCTCGCGAGCAGCCCTGGCGATGTCACGGCGTTCGCGGCCTGCCATCGCCAGTCGTCCCAGTCGCGTTCGCTGCCGCCCAGGATGTCGAGCACCCGCCGCCGCCCGTCCTCCCTCCGGCTGACGGCTCCCGGGGTCAGCCCGTCCTCCCAGCGGTTCATCCACGATTCGACGGTCTGCCAGATCTGGTCGAGCTCGCCGGATCTCCGGACGGCAGCCTCCCTGCCCGACAGGGACCTCGTGTCGGATTCGTCGCTCATCATCCCGGACCCGGCCCTGCCCGCCAGCCCCCTGAAGAGGTTGATGAACTCTGCATTGAACGCTGGCGACTGCCCGCCCGCTGCTCCGCCTCTCTGGATGGCGATCAGCTTCTCGAGGACGGAGAAGCCCGCCTTCTCCTCGGAGTGGGGCAGCAGCATGCCTCTGAGAGCCCTGGCGCAGTCCCTCACGGTCGAATACCGGAATCCCTGGTCGTCGGTGAAGCGGGCCTGGATCCCGCCGAGCTCGTTCAGGACCCGTGTCCGGGCCCTGTCGAGCGTGCGGCAGCGCGAGACGGGGTCGAGCAGCCAGGCGGCTGCGTCTCTCAGATCATCGCCGGTGAAGATGGACTCGAGGTTGCCATACATGGGCGCCTCGCCGTCTCCGGCTCTCGAAGGATTCCCGGGGCTGTCGCCGGGGAACAACCCGGGGGCCGAGTGTTATAATACCCTTGTATGGGCATGACGGTTTCCTCGATCCTTCTTTCGGCGTGGGTGGCGGCATCCGCGCCCATCGGCGTTCCGGGGTCAGGTGCGGACGAAAGCGCCATGCCCTGCGGGATGGCCGGCACGGAGGAACCCGCGGACGGGCGGCTCCTGCTGCTCCCCCGCGGGATCGAGTCCCTCGCGGCGGGCATGGCCTGCCGCGAGCGGGAGACGCTCATCCCGGTCCCGGACTGGCTCGACTCCTTCCTCG
>JAKLEF010000354.1 GCA_022703195.1 Candidatus Fermentibacterota bacterium
AGGTCGGGTCAAGCGGAAACCGGGAAGAGGATAGTGACTAGCCCAGGTCGTACAGCGTCATCTTCAGGCGCTCCTTCGGATCCATGAACACCGCTTCACAAGCCGAGAATACGGCGGGATCGTACGAATCCCCCAGCCAGGCCCACCATTCGTCGTACTCCGGATGAGAGGGATCGACGATGATCTTCAGCATGTCGGCGAACAGCCTCACACCGCCGCAATCCTCCGGCGGGCAGCGCCGGCGCCCGGCGATGCACCTGGGGTAGGTGGCGCCCTCCTCCTCGGTCAGGATCTTCTCGAGCTCGACGGCATGGAGCCAGTCGCAGCCGGAGTCGTAAACGTAGTCAATCTTCGTCCCGGCTACCCAGAAGACATGCCGGATCGGCACCTTCCAGCCCGGCCTGGCGGGCTCCTCACCGACATACTCGTCTGACGGAACGCCTACCGGGATCCTCCGCGAAATTCCCGGTACGGGGATTCGGAACTCGTGCAGATGGATGTCGCTCCATCCCATCGCATCCTGGATGGCGCTGTGCAGATCCCAGAACGAGTAGCGCGACGGCACCTGTATCCGCCTCCAGATCGGGGGTTTCGTCCCCTTCAGGGTTATCCTGAACTGGAGGACCTTGCGGTGGGTGCGCCGGATACTAGTCATTTGCCGACTCCTCCCTGAGCTTCTTCAGGGTGTTCACGGAGATGTCCAGTGTTCTCGCGGTGCGGGCGAGGTTTCCGCCGCTGGCTGCGAGGACGGCCATCGCGTGCTTCCGCATGGCCTCCCTGAGGGTATCGGAGGGCTCTCCGGAGATGGCCGTGACGGCGGCTCGGCCACAGTCGTACACGGGCGCAGGCGAGGTGACCTCGGGAGCCGGGGTCGAAGGGGTGTTCAGCATCAGGTCGAGCCCCTCGGCCCTCTCCTCCTCTACGGCCTTCGCGAGATGCTGTTCAATTCCGAGCAGGTATGACCGGTGAAGGACGTTCTTGAGCTGCCTGACGTTGCCCGGCCACGAGTAGCTCCTGAGCAGATCGTACTGCGCCTCGGTGAGGTCGGGGAACTTGCGGCCGTGCTCCTCGGCCAGGAAGCGCCTCACGGTGCCGACGATCTGCCCGAGATCGCACAGCCTGTCGCGCAGGGGCGGCATCCTTATCACGAGCTCGCGAAGACGGTAGTAGAGGTCTATCCTGAAGGAGCCTTCGCGCACCATGCCGGCCAGGTTGCGGTTGGTGGCGGCCACCACCCTGACGTTGACCTTCAGCTCCTGGTTGGCGCCGAGCCTGTTGAAGGTGCCGTCCTCGATCACCCGCAGCAGCTTCGCCTGGGTTTCGAGGGGCATCTCGCCGATCTCGTCGAGGAAGAGGGTGCCCTTGTCGGTGTCTTCGAGGAGGCCGCTCCTGTCGGCTATGGCACCGGTGAAGGCCCCCTTCACGTGCCCGAACAGCTTCGACTCGAGCAGGTCGGTATTCGAGAGGGTCGAGCAGTTCACTGCGATGAAGTGCCTCGCGGCCCGTCTGCTCTCCTGGTGGAGGAGGCGGGCGACACGCTCCTTGCCCGTGCCCGTCTCGCCGAGGACGAGCACATGGAGCGAATCGAGCGGACCATAGAGGCGAACCAGGTTCCTTACTTCCTTGATGCACGGGGAGGAGCCGTCCGGGCCGGTGATATGGCCCAGCGCACGGAACCTTGTGAGCAGGGCGGCATCGTCGTCCGTCATCGTGTCGAGGCCGGCCATCTTGCGGATCGCCGCAGGATAGGCCTCCCTGTCGCCGAGCTGGA
>JAKLEF010000355.1 GCA_022703195.1 Candidatus Fermentibacterota bacterium
CCCGGCGGGAAGTGCCGTGCCGCCTACTCCACCCAGTCCAGCCTCACGCCCAGGGGATCGGGATACGTGAAGGTCCCGAACGGGGTGTCTATCGACGGCTGGATCTCGAGCAGGAGCCTACCGAGGTGATCGTCGTCCCTCAGATCACCGTCGATTCCGCCGACCGCCAGGGCGAGGTCTATGAAATCGAGCGCATCCATCGCCGACAGCACCTGGATCGCGTCGAAGCCTATGTCGAGCGGCAGGATCGTCGTGGTGGAGTCGCCCGGCACCTCGAACGGGTCGAGCCACTCGCCCGAGGCCACCCAGGTCGTATCGAAGCCGGCTCCCGACTCGGAATCCATGTAGAGGTCCCACGGCATCGACAGGATCGTGGCCGCGGCCAGCAGGAAGCCGGAGGAGCCGTCGTTGGGATTGTGTATCCCGACGTTCAGGATCATGTCGACGGGAACCTCACCCTCGGCCCAGTACGAGACCACCTGGATGACCTGGGCGGCGTCGAGTTCGGAGAGATTGTCCAGTTCGATCCCGCAGATGGTGAAGTCGTCGGTGTTCTCGAGCCTGAAGGACAGATTCGAGAATCCTAGGGGATCGGTGATGCTGCACGAGCACGAAGCCGCCATGATGACGGCCAGGGCGGCCGCGGACAGGTTCCTGGGAGACATCTCATCCACCTTTCCTGCAGATACTTCGGTACATGGCGGCACCCGGGGGCCCGGCACGCTCAGAACCAGCGCCAGTCGACCGGAGCCCTGGCTGAAACGGCATCCATGGCGGCCTGGGCGATGACGGCCGCCTCCCCGGGGCCTGTGCCCCCGGGAACGTATCCGGCGCCCTGTGCGCTCTCCCCCGTCAGGAGAGAGTAGAAGACGCAGGCGGCGAGGTACGTTCCGGTCATCGTGGGATGGCTCTGGTCGTCCTCCCAGAGGTCGAGCGAGGGCTCCATCCCGAGCGCACTGAGCCAGGCCGTCCCGACCGGGGCGACGGACGCGTCGAGGTGAGCCCCCGCGTACGAATATGCGTATTCCAGATCTGCGAGCGTCCCGGGGGCGTACTCCCTCGGCCAGGTCATGAAGAAGCCCGTCCGGCCTCCGCGGGCAGTGACGAGCGAATCGAGGCGGAAGGCATACTCCCACATGGCCTCGGGATCCTCGACGGGTCTGAGGCTCTGTTCCTGGAGTATCACGAGATCCCACTCCCGCGACTGAAGCAGCATCCTCAGCGCAGGGTCGTGGAAGTGGTCCTCCAGGGTGGCGCCGCCGACCGTGTATCCGGCGACAACGGCCGCCAGGCCGGGGAATCCCCCGGACAGCAGGGAGTCGACATGGGCCGGGAGCCCTCCGTTGGCATAGGTGTAGCTGTTCCCGACGAAAAGGATCGACAGGGGAGGATCCGGCGGCAGGAACCCGCCCGCGGACGCCTCCGCCACGAACATGTTTTCGTTGATCCTGTATCCTGCATGCACTTCGAGGCAGGCCGTATCGCCCGTGATCTCCGGGAGGGCAAGTGCGGCCGCATCGCATCCGCCGTCCTCGTGCCGGAACAGGACGAGTGCCGATGGTGGAGGCGGCAGGGTCGTCAGGGCCTCGCCCGTCGAGAGGGTGTCGCCGGTTTCGAGGGCGAACGTGTCGGCTCCGAGGACCAGCGAGACGCCCGACGCCCTAAGGGAGTACGGATCCAGGAATGGCATGCAGTTCATCACGACTTCCACGTCGAGATGGACGGCATCCTGAGGACCGGCCGGGCCCGACGCGCACGCCGCCGCGACCA
>JAKLEF010000356.1 GCA_022703195.1 Candidatus Fermentibacterota bacterium
GGTCTTCCATTCGTTCCTCTTCCCGGCGGCAACAATCTTGAGGGCACTGCTTTCGGCTTGCCCTTTCTCGGGGAATGGTATACAAAGAATTGGTATGAAATAATCAGCAACCTATATAGTACTTGCGCCGAGGGAGGGGAGACGGTATGCCATGGATCGATGAGCTGTTCGGGGTGAGGAAACCCATTCTCGCGATGCTCCATCTCGACCCCCTGCCCGGGGATCCTCAATTCAAGCAGGGCGACGCCATGCGCCAGGTCGTGGAGCATGCCCGCGCCGACCTCCGCGCCCTCCAGTCGGGCGGCGTGGACGGGATCATCTTCTCGAACGAGTTCAGCCTGCCCTACCAGCGGCATATGCAGTTCGTCACGCCAGCCGCCATGGCCCGGGTGATCGGCGAGCTCCTGGGCGAGCTCCGCCTCCCCTACGGAGTCGACTGCATCTCCGACGGCCTGGCTACGATCGAGCTGGCCGCGGCCGTGGACGCGGCCTTCGTCCGCGGCACCTTCTGCGGGGTCTACGTCGGGGACGGGGGCCTGTACGACAACGACTTCTCCGCCCTGCTCCGGCGCAAGGCCGCCCTCCGCCTCGACGCCCTCCGGATGCTCTATTTCATCAATCCCGAGTCTGATCGGAACCTCGATACCCGGCCCCTGGCCGACATCGCGCGCTCGGTCATCTTCAAGGCAGACCCGGACGGCCTGTGCATCTCCGCCTCTGCGGCGGGCCAGGAGGTCGACGACGGGCTCATGCGGAGCGTCAAGCAGGCCGCCCCCGATGTAGCCGTCCTGTGCAACACCGGCTGCAGGCTCGACAACGTCGCCGCCAAGCTCGCTTGCGCGGACGCGGCGGTGGTGGGCACCACCTTCAAGGTGGGCGGGAACTTCCGGGGCAGGGTCGATCCCGAACGGGTGCGGGTCTTCATGGCCGAGGTCGACGCGTACCGGAGGGGACTCTGATTTCGGCCATCGGCTGGAGGGCGCAACCGGGAGGCGGGGCGCCGGCTTTGGGCGGCCGGAGCCGCGCCTCAGTCCCCCGTGATCACCACGTTGATCGTCCGCAGGGCCGGCCCGTCGAACTCGCAGAAATAGATGTCCTGGGCGGACCCGCGGAGCATCCTGCCCCCGACGAGGGGGAATAGGGCGCTGTACCCCGTGAGGTGCGACTTCAGGTGCCCGGTCGGGTTCCCCGCGGTCGAGCCGTAGCTCGGGAGGATCCGGGCGTGGCTGTAGGGCAGGTCCTCGGGAACGAGGCGCTCGAGGAAGGCTTCGAGGTCGCTCTCGAGGCACTCGAGGGACTCGTTGACGGCTATGCCCGTCGTCGTGTGCTGGGTGATGACCGCCACGAGGCCATCCTTGATCCCGCTCCCGCGCAGGGCCTCCTCGACCTCATCGGTGATGCGGATGAGCTCGTTGTAGCGCTTGGTCAGCACGGTTATCGACGCGTGCTTGGTCACGGCTCCTCCCTCCCCCGCGTCACGCGAGCCCCCCCAGGAACTCGATCGCGTTCGCGCCCTTGACGAGCTCGAGCGTGCTGTCGCGCAGGCCGAGCTCGCTCAGGGCCTTCGCCATCCTGATCTGCTCGAAGCGCGGATTGTCGCTGCCGAACATGACCTGGTGACGGAGCGATCGGTCGATCCAGGTGCTGTCGAGATCCCGGGTGAAGACGCGGGCATAGAACTCCTTGGCGCTGTCGAAGTAGAGGAGCGCCGTGTCCGCGTAGACGTTGCGGTACTTGAGCATGAGCATCGCCGCCTCCTGGACC
>JAKLEF010000357.1 GCA_022703195.1 Candidatus Fermentibacterota bacterium
AAGGCCTTCACGAGAGGGCAGGAATCCGGTCTCATGAACCGTTCCCCTGCCTCCTCGTTCGAGCTGGTGGCGCCGTGCAGCACCCTGACCGGGCGCATGCCCAGGCCGGCCCCGACGGACATCGGGAAGGCATGGCAGAGAGTCCCCAGGACGCGTCCGCCGCCTGATCGGAAGGACGCTATCCCGCGGAGCTCGCTCTCTATCCTGGCTTCCAGGGGATCCGCCCGCCCCGTCACCCTTCCTCCGGTCCGCCGAGCATGCCTGCCGCTACTTCCTGAGAGCCACGATCCGGCATCTGCCGAACGACCCCGCGTGGGCCTGCTCCGACATGAACGCCATCTCGCCCCCTAGCGCCTTGAACATGTCCATGTCCCAGCCGATTATGCGCAGTGCGTCGAACGTGAGCTGCTCCGTGAGCATAGTGATGTAGAGGTCGATGCACTTCGCGAAGTGCGGGGTGCAGTCCTCGGAGGAGATTATTTCGAAGCCGGCCTTCAGGAGGAGGCCCTCCCAGTAGGACCGGGGGCCGATGTAGGGGAACTTCATGAAGGAGCATATCCTCTGGGCGGTCGACTCGGTCCATCCCGCCGGGCCTTCGACCCAGTCGCTGAACGCCACCCTGCCGCCGGGGCGGAGCACCCTTCCGGCCTCGCGGATCATGGATTCCTTGTCCTCGACGTAGCACCAGGCATCCTCGCCCCATACCACGTCGAAGAAGCCGTCGGGCCAGGGGATGCTCCTGACGTCGCCCAGCCTGTACTCGATGGAATCGGAGAGGCCGTCGGCGGCCGTCGCGGCCCGGGCCTTCGAGAGCATCGCCTCGGTCGCATCGAGCCCGTAGCCCTTCGCACCGTGGAACCTGGCCAGGAACCTGAGGCCCGCGCCGAGGGCGGAGCAGAGGTCGAGGACCTTCTCGCCCTTCGCGATGCCGGCCTTCCCGGCCAGGATCATGGACTGCTGGAACCCTCCGATGTGGATCTGCTCGCCCATAATGAGCTTCCACAGATCGCCCTCGGGGCCGCTGTAGACACCCTGCACGTCGGCCAGAACAGCTCTTGTCCTCTCCATGGATCCGATCTCCCCCTTCCGCTCCGGGCCGCACGGGTCCGGACGCCAGAGGAGGGCCCGCGGCAGTGCCCTCAGGCCGCCGCGGGAGGCGGTCAGGGGGCCGGCTGCCTCATGTGGAGCCCGACCGGGCTCCGGGCCCGGCCTCAAACCTTCATGCTGTACAGAGTCACCATGACGGTCCTCATGCTCCATCTCCGTTCGGATTGGGAAGGCGCCCGGCCTTCCAGCCGCGAAGATATCCGCCTTACCCCCGAAGGGCAATAGGTCCATTCCTGGTTTCAGATTGTTCAGATGCAGCGATATCTTTCTGTCCCGCAGTGCTATAGCCGTGTTTCGGGATTGTCTGTATGCATGAACTTGGCAATATCAAGCTCTATGAATGTTGAAATATCTCCTTATGTATCTCTCCAACTCCAGCCATGGAAATGAGGTCAAGCGTTGCGGGACAGCGACGCACATGGCTGTGGCAAGGAAGAACATGCAGAATCATCAAAGGAAAGCCATGTAGCAGGAGCGTTTTTCGAGATAGTTAAAGGAGTTAAAAGCGGACTGAAGCGCGCAGGCTCACAGGAGGAGCCAGGAGGATAACGCAGCAGGCGTGATCGCTCTCGCAGGTTTCCATCGGAAACCGCGCTGTGCTTCCTTCTCATTTCGCTCCG
>JAKLEF010000358.1 GCA_022703195.1 Candidatus Fermentibacterota bacterium
CCGGCGGAGGCCAGGCGGCAGCTTCCGTCGACTGCGTGCTCTTTGCCGGCGCACGTTCGATAGTGGCGAGGGACTTCGCCAGGATGGGCATGCTCTTCCGGCCTGAGCCCGGGATGAGCGTCAGGGTCCTCGGACGAGTCGATCTCTGGCCGCGATCCGGCAGGTTCCAGTTCATCGTCGAGGCCTTCGACCCTTACAGTTTCGGTTCGGCTTCGGAACTCCACCTCAGGGCGGTCGTGGACAGGCTCGCGAGGGAGGGTCTGACGACCCGCAACCCCTCCCTCCCGTTCCCCGCCCTGCCGCTCCGCATCGGACTGATAAGCGCCCCCGGCTCCGCCGCGCTCGAGGACTTCCTCTCCACTCTCCGCGAGAGCGGCTTCCCGTTCGAGGTCGTCTTCCACCCCGCGATGATGCAGGGCGTATCCACGGGGCAGTCCCTCCTCGCCGCCCTGGCCCGCCTCGGGAGGGTCGACGGGCTGGACGCCGTCGTCATCACGAGGGGGGGCGGTTCCGCCCAGGATCTGGCCTGGTTCGACTCGGAGCCGCTCGGGAGGGCGATCGCAGCCTTCCCGGTGCCCGTGATCTCCGGCATCGGGCACGAGATTGACTTCACGGTCCCGGACTTCGTAGCCCACACGAGGGCCAAGACCCCTACCCACGCGGCGTCCATCCTGGTCGACAGGGTGGCCGATGCCGCGCACGAGCTGGAGGGGGCCGCCAGGGCGCTCGGCTCATCGATCCTGCCCAGGCTCGGAGCGGAGATGAACAGGCTCGAATCTTCGGCCTCCATGCTGCTCTCGGGTGTGGCGTCGATGTCGAGGGGCGTCACCGGGACCCTGGACAGGAGCCTTGCATGGCTCGGCCCGGCCGCGGAAAGGAGGATCGCCTCCGCCGACCGCAGGCTGTCCGCCCTGTCCGACGGCATTTCGGTCCGGAAGCTCTCAGGAAGGTTCGAGAGGGCCCGCATCCACATCGAGGATGCCCTGTCCGGGATCCCGAAGGCCAGCGGGCGGAGGCTCCGCGAGGCCGACCTGAGGATCGGCATCCTCTCTGCTTCCGTGGAGGCGCGCGAACCCGCCAGGATGCTCGCCCTGGGATGGGCCGTGGCGAGCGACGAGCATGGCAGGATCCTCAGATCGGTGGGAGGAACGTCCCCGGGCCGCGTCGTGCGGCTCAGGCTGAGCGACGGCCGCATCACCGCGCGGACCGAGGAAGTCGAGCGCGACGCCGCCGCGCACGCCGGCCCCTCGAGCCCGGGCGGCTCACCCGGCCCGGAACGGAGTGAAGGATGAGCAGGAGGAAGGGACCCTCGTTCGAGGAACAGATGGAGGAGCTGACAGCGATAGTCGACGGGGTCGGCAGGGAGGACTGCCCTCTCGACGAGCTCGAGTCGAGGGTCCGCAGGGCGGCCGAACTCATCCGCGAGCTCAGGGCGAGGCTGGCGTCGACGGAGGTGTCCGTCCGCGAGGTGCTGGACGGGCTGGCGGCCGACCGCAGGGCCAGGGATGCACGCCCGGGTGCCACGGACGTGCCGCCCGGGGGCCCGGCGGCTGACGGAGCCGACGAAGATGAAGACGAGGACGACGATGACGACGGAGAGGACGAGGACGGAGAGGACGACCCGGAGGACTGACTGGCGGGTCGGGCCGGGATCCGCTCCCCTCAGCCGCGCCCCGGGACAGGGAGCATCGCCCGGGCGGCTTCCAGCACCATCCCGGCCGGAGG
>JAKLEF010000359.1 GCA_022703195.1 Candidatus Fermentibacterota bacterium
CGGCCACTATGCCATCAAGCTCACCACTGCCAGGTACTACACCCCCGACGGGCGCTGCATAGACCGGACCCTCCGCGACGACTTCCTGGAGCCCGGGGCCGAGGAGGACTGGGGCATCGTCCCCGATGTCGCCATCGAATCGGAGCTCACGGACAGCATCGACGCCGAACTGGTGCTGAGCCTCGAGGAGGAGGCGCTCTTCTTCAGCTTCGCCTCCGAATACGTTCTCGAGAACGACGTCAGCGAGGATTTCTGGCCCGACGACGCCCTGCTCGACTCCTTCCGGGTGTACCTCGCCGGGGAGGGTTTCGAGTACGACGCCGCAGCATGGGATCCCAGCAGGCCCTACATCGAGAGGGCGCTCCTGAGGGAGATCGCTCTCAGGGCCTGGGACATGGACGCCTACTACCGCGTGATGGCCCCTCACGACGAAGCCATCCAGGGGGCGCTCCAGTGGTTCGACGCCCCGGAGGGCGAGTGACTTGAGGATAGCCTTCGGCACCTCCGGATGGAGAGGCGTCATCGCCAGGGACTTCACCGTGGACAGGGTGGACCGCGTCCTCGATGCTCTGGCCGTCCACATGATCGAGAACGGCGGCCGCACGGCGGTTGTGGGTGGCGACACCCGCTTCCTCTCGCCGGAGCTGGCCGCCGAGGCTGCGCAGAGGCTCGCGGGATACGGATTCGACGTCCGCCTCTCCGACAGGCCCGTTCCGACCCCCGTTCTCTCTCACGCCGTCAGGAGGCTCGGGTACGCCGGCGCCGTCAACTTCACCGCCAGCCACAATCCGTTCATGTACAACGGCATCAAGTTCTCGCCAGGCAGCGGCGGCCCCGCTCCGTCCGACGTGACCAGGAGGATAGAGGAGCTCATAGAAGCTGGTGCGGCGCCCCCGGCCGGGACCGGTTCGGTGGTCGAAGACGACCTGGTGTCACCCTACGCGGCCGATCTGCCTGCGTTCATCGACAGGGCCCTTATGGCCGGCGCCGGCCTCCGGGTGGTCTACGACGCGTTCAACGGCACGGGCAGCGGGATCCTCGACTCCTTCCTGCAGACCTCCGGAGCCTCGGTGAGGACCATCCACGGCCGCAGGAACCCGCTGTTCGACGGAAGGCACCCCGAACCCAACGAGGCGGGGCTGGCCGACCTCTCCGAACAGGTCGTGAAGAGCGGGGCGACCCTCGGCACGGCCACGGACGGCGACGCTGACCGGTTCGGTCTTGTGGACGAGAACGGGCGCTTCGTCTCCCCCCACGACTTCATCGCGCTCCTGTTCGAATACCTGGTGCAGGAGAAGGGCTTCAGGGGAACCGGGGTAAGGTCGGTGACGACCGGCAGCCTGGTCGACAGGGTGGCCGCCTCGATGGACATGGAGGTCATCGAGACGCCTGTCGGATTCAAGCACCTCGGCGCCGTGATGCTGGGGCGGAACGTAGTGGTGGCCGGGGAGGAGAGCGGCGGTCTCTCGATCGGCGGGCACGTTCCCGAGAAGGACGGCATCCTGGCCTGCCTCCTCGCATGCGAGATGTGCGCGAGAAGGGGCACGGGCCTCGGGACCCAGCTCGAGTCCCTGTGGAGCCGCTTCGGCAGGCTCCTCCACGAGGGGTGGGAACTCAAGAAGAGACTCCATGCCAGGATCAGCAATGGCGAAATCGACCGGATTTATTCCGCCGGACGTGCAGCGGGCGCTTTGGGTGGGAAGATCACCGGAGCCGGGGGCGGC
>JAKLEF010000036.1 GCA_022703195.1 Candidatus Fermentibacterota bacterium
GAAGTGGATCAGGGAGTCCCTCCTGCCGCAGATCTCGTCGATTCTCGTGGATACGGACCGGAGCTCGCCCTCGGCCCCGAGGTCGCTGAAGTAGGACGGGAACGTCCTCAGGAGCTGCTTGGCCACGAAGTAGACGGGCCCGATGTCGGCGTTCAGGAATCGGGTGATGTCCCTCTGGAACAGGTCCGTGTCGGAGATGAACACCCCTCCCAGCCGGAGCTGCACGTTCAGCGCCGCTGCGAGCTGCTCGTAGAGCGCGGGGTTGGATTCGATTATCCTCATCCAGCAGCGGATCTTGGGCAGATGGTACGGGTTGACGACCGTCTCCCACTCGTCCGTCGCCTCGCCCACATCGGGGTACTGGAACTTCCAGTAGAGGATGTCCTCGATGATGTGATCGGCAGCCTTGGTGTTCCCCGCCCTGCCGATGGCGGTGCCGATCGCCTCGTAGCACTGGAACCTCCGGATCAGGAAGCTGTCCTCCCTCCGGCCGAAGAACCCCTTGAGCCTGCTCAATATCCTGTGGACGTCGGCATGCCTGTCGGGCTCCATCAGGTCCTTGACCACGAGGAGGAGGATGTTCAGGACTTCCTGCTGCCTGTACCCCAGGCTGTCGTCCTTCAGGTAGTAGAGACAGACCAGGAACCTGTCGCCCGGGTCGTCTATCTCGAAAATGCCCGCGACCGCCCGGTCCACCAGGTCGGAGAAGGAGGGAAGGGCCCCCGATAGGAGGTCCCGGGGCTGCGCCTCCGAGAGAGTCGATTCGAGGACGGAGAGCTCGCCCGCCGACAGGAAGGAGAACGAGGAGACTATGAGGTCGGGCCCCGCGAGCCCCGTATCCTCGCTCCGGCTCCAGCTCGCCACGTCCAGGTGGTCGCGCGCATACCGGTACCCGAGCCCCAGCACCGACCTGTAGAGGTTCTCGAGCGGTTCCGCGAGCCCCGGGGACTCATGCCCTTTCCTGTAGAGCTCCCTGAGCAGCGAGTCGCGTTCGAGGAAGGCCCCGGGAGACTTCGAGAGCAGCGAGGACAGGTCTGCACAGAGATCGGGCACCAGCTTCGCGTACTCTTCGCCGTGGCGCCCCGCGACTGCCGTGGATGTCCACAGAAGGGCGATGCGGAGCAGGGCGGAGGTCTGCCTCTCCTCCAGGGGGCTCCTTATGAGGCCGGAGAGGAGTTCCGCCAGGAGCCGGAAGAGGACGGCCCTGTCCGGAACCTGCTCGACGTATGCCCAGTCGCGGAGGAGGATAGTCTGGAAACCCTCGACGAGCGTGTCGATGTTCCTGAACTCGTGGAAGTACTCGGTGAGTGTGTCGACCATCGTTCCGCGCACGCCGTGGAACTTCTCGACGGCGGACACGAGAGGCGAGAAGCGGTCGGGGATGGCCACCTTCCTCGCCGTATCCGCGATGTTGGCCCGAAGCGCATCGGAGTCGGGTATCGGATCCCTCATGGCGTTCCCTGCGAAACCCCGGGCACTCCACCCGGACCTGCCGGCGTCCGGGGCCTCCGGCCGGCGGGTCGTGCGAGGCTATAGCCCGCCGTCCTCCACCGAGTCAAGCCATGCCGCGACCGGGCCGATCGTCGCCCCCACGGCGCCTTCCGCGAATGGGTTCCGCAGCCCCGTGGCGGACAGGAGCTCCGTGAACGAGCGGCTGCCGCCCCGGTCGCAGAGCCCCGTGTAGGCTTCCATGGTCCGGTCGCGTGCGGCACGGGCCCTTCCCCAGAACTCGAACGCGCACACCTGGGCGAGCGTGTAGTCGATGTAGTAGAAGGGATCCTCGAAGATGTGGCCCTGCCTGAACCAGAAGCCCCCGTTCTCGAGGAAGCCGTCGCCGTCGTAGTCGCGCCAGGGCAGGTACCTGCGCTCGACACCCCTCCAGGCCGCCCGCCTCTCAGACGGCGAGGCCGACGGATTGCCGTAGACCCAGTGCTGGAACTCGTCGACGGCGGCGCCGTAGGGGATGAACAGGACCGCGCCGGAGAGATGCGAGAACCTGTACTTGTCGGCATCCCCCCCGAAGAACCTGTCCATCCAGGGCCAGGCCAGGAACTCCATGCTCATGGAGTGTATCTCGCATGCCTCGAGGGTGGGCGAGAGGTACTCGGGCACCTCGAACCCCCTCGAACGGTACGCCTGGAAGGCGTGTCCGGCCTCGTGCGTCAGCACGTCCACGTCGCCGCTCGTCCCGTTGAAGTTGGAGAAGATGAAGGGCGCCTCCTCCCTTGCGATGTAGGAGCAGTATCCCCCCCCGGCCTTGCCGCTCCGCGTCTCGAGGTCCATCAGCTCCCTCTCGACCATGCTGTCGAAGAATTCCTTCGTGGCGGGGGACATCTCGGAGAACAGCTCCCTGCCGCGGTCGAGTATCCACGACGGACCTCCCCCGGGCACGGGGTTGCCCGACGGGAATTCGAAGCCCTCGTCGAAGAACTTGAGGGACGGCAGGCCGATGCGCGCGGCCTGCCTGTTCCTCAGGGCCGCCGCCAGAGGCACGATCGTGCCGAGCACCTGCTCCCTGTAGCCGGCCACCATCGCGGCGTCGTAGTCGGACCTTCCCAGCCGCGCGTACGCAAGGGGGACGAAGCCCGGGAAGCCGAGCCTCCTGGCGATGCCGTCCCTGAGGTGCACCAGCCTGTCGTAGATGCCGTCGAACTCCTCGATGTGGGTCGAGTAGAAGGAGCTGACCGCCTCGGCGGCGTCCCTCCTCACACCGCGATCCGTGGATTCGATGAAGGGGACCATCTGGGGAAGGTTGCGCACCTCTCCCATGAAGTCGATCCGGGCGCCCGCCTTGAGCTTGACATACTCGCTGCAGAGCCGGTTCTCGGCCTGGAGGTCGCCCAGCACCCCGGGGCTGAAGGTCGAGAGGTGGAGCTCGGCGAGACGGAAGAGCTGAGGACCCCACCTGCGTTCCAGGTCGGGCCTGAACCTCGATGCGACGAGTGCGGCATAGAACCGGCTCTTGATTCCGGCGTAGACGGGCATGAGCTCGTCGGCCGCGTCGTTCTCCGCGTCGTAGAAGGCATCGGCCGTGTCGATGGTGTGCCTGATCTGCCCGATGGCGACCATCGACTCGAACCCGTTGCGCTCGAGGTTGATCTCTGCCATGAGCCCGTCCTGGACTCCCGCCGAGGATGCCCCCGCGAACCGGGTCACCAGATCGTCCATCCTGGCTTCGAAGGCATCCCTGTCGGGTCTCCTGTACTCGAAGTCGACGAACCGCTTCATGCCCATCCTCCGTCCCCGCCACGAAAGGCGGTAGTGGATGATACTCGAAGCGCGGAATCGGTCAACGATCTACTGGCAGGCCGGCCCCGCGGAAGCGTATCTTCCTGTTTCCGCTCTGGAGCAGGGAGGTCTCATGCCCGCACTGATGCTCTCCTTGGTCTGCGCGGCGGCTCTCGGAACTCCCGAGCTCCGCGCGGTGAGGGTCGAGGAAGCCCCCTCCGTGGACGGCCGACTGGACGACGCCGTCTGGGCCCTCGCCGGGCCGGTGTCCTGCCGCTTCACGCAGTACGATCCCGAGAACGGCTCTCCGATGTCCGTGGAGACCGGGATCTCCATCCTCTACGACGACGATGCGGTGTATTTCGGCTTCGAGCTTTCGGATCCCGATCCCGCGGGGATGATGGAGGCGCTCTGCCCGAGGGACGATTACGCCACGGGCGAGTGGATAGCGATCCTGCTGGACACATGGGGCGACGGCCGCGAGGCGTCGAGCTTCGAGGTCAGCCTTGCCAACTCCCAGCTCGACTCCAGGATCAGCCCGTTCGGCTACTGGGACTACAGCTGGGATGCGGTGTGGAAGAGCGGCACCAGCCGCACCGCGGACGGATGGTCGGCGGAGATCGCCATCCCCTTCAGCTGCCTGCGCTTCTCAGGGTCGGAAGGGGAGCAGCCCTGGACCGTCAATTTCCAGAGGATCAGAGGCGCGACCAGGGAGAACGGCTGGTTCGTGCTGTCCGATACACAGCAGATGGCCAGGCTCGAGACCTTCGCCCCCATCAGCGGCATCTCGGGGGTGGACCGCTCGCTGGGCATCGAGTTCCGCCCGTACGGGTCGGCGAGGCTCCTCAGAACTGCGGAGGCGGACTCCTGGGACTCCGATCCGGATGCCGGCCTGGACGTCAAGGTCGGGATATCCAGCGGGGTCGCGCTCGATCTCACGGTTCTCCCCGACTTCGGACAGGTCGAGGCCGACGAGGCGGAGATGAACCTCTCGCACTTCGAGCTCTTCCTCGACGAGCGCAGGCCGTTCTTCATGGAGTCGGAGGACATCTTCGAGATGCCGTTCGAGATGTTCTACTCGAGGCGGATAGGGGCCGCCGCCCCGAACGGTGAGGTCACACCGATAACCGGCGGGTTCAAGCTTTCCGGCAACCTCGGCGGCGGGTACAGGTTCGGCCTCCTGGATGCGGTCACCTCGTCGGTGTCGGAGGACTCCGTCACGATCGAGCCTGCGGCCAACTACTCGATCCTCCGGGCGATGCGCGAATCCGGCTCCTACGACTACGTCGGCGTCGCGGCGGTCGACCGCTATTCGTGGGCCCAGGACGGGATTCCCGCGGCCGAGAGCCGGGCGTTCGCCGTGGACGGCAGCATCCTGATCCCCGGCGACCATCTACTGCACGGTGAGGTCGCGGGCTCGTCCGGCACGGGCCTCGAGAGCGATGCGGCCTACGAGATCTCGATGAGCAGGGTGAGGAGCAACTTCACGTACGACGGCGGCTTCTCGTACGTCGGGGAGGACTTCGACGTCAACGGCACCGGCTTCACGACCCAGACCGGCTACTGGGACGGCTGGGCGAGCGCCTGGCGCTCGCTGACGCCTGGAGGCTTCATCAGCAGGGCCGGCTACGGCCTCTCAGCCTACTACGCGGAGCTGGACAGCGGCGAGATCATCAGCAGGAACATCTCCGCAGACGTCGACGCAAGCCTGCCGAGCGGAGCTAACTTCGGAGGAGGCGCCGGACTCGACGGGCGCACGTTCGACCGGTACGAGGGCCCTTCGGGGCGCTGGTACGACGGCACTGCATCCGTGTACGCCTATGCCGGCACGGGCAGGTTCCATGGCATGAGCCTCTCCGCCGATGCGGGCACCGGAGGGTACTGCAACGGCGGCAGCTACGTCGACTGCGGCCTGCATTACTCGATCAGGCCGTCCGAGCCGCTCGTCCTCTCGCTCGAGGGCGACTGGTACAGGACCGAAGGCGCGGACAGGTACAACTGGGAGGCCGGAGAGTGGGACGTCAGGGACACGGACTGGCGGTCGCTGGTCTTCAGGGCCGGGTACATGTTCGGCCCCGACATGGACGTCAGGCTGTTCTCCCAGCTCTCTGAGTTCGAGTCGGACTTCGCGCTGACGGGCGGGACGGAGAGCGGGGAGCTCACGGCCAACATGCTCTTCTCCTGGCGCTACAGGCCCGGCAGCATGCTGTATCTGCTCGGGGAGAACCGGTTCGAGAAGGAGGCCGACGGCGGGTTCGGCTCCCCGGACCTGGGCCTCTATGCGAAGCTGACCTGGTTCCTCCCCGTCTAGTCCGGTGTCAGAGGAAAAAACGTAAAGTACTCAGGCCTTTGGAATGATAGACCGAAATTGCTTGTGATTTTACGTATGAAAACAATATAGGTTTAATGCAATCCAAAGCCTGTCTTCCTTTTGTGAGATTGCATGGATTGCATCGTCTTGAGGGTTCGATAACACGATTTTGAGTACTTTACGTTTTTTCCTCTGACACCGACCGATGTGGCGGAGGGGGTGGGATTCGAACCCACGGACCCCACTAGGGAGTCAACGGTTTTCGAGACCGCCCCGATCGACCTCTCCGGCACCCCTCCGCACGGCCCCGAATATCCGCTTTCGGGCACCCTCGTGCAAACCCGGTCTTGCCCTGCCGTATGACTCGCTCTATTTTCACCGTGCTTTGACCCGATGCCGGAACCTCACCCCGCATCGCGGGTTGTTGATGGCAGGTACGTCAGTGGGACTAAACTCGGCTCTGCGGGAGGAACGATGCACCGCATGATACTGGTCGCCTCCGTGATCCTCGCCGCGGCCTGCGCCTGCCTCAGCGCCGGCGACGGAAGCGGGCCTGCTCCGAACTTCGCTTCGACCCTGCTGGTGGACACCGGGTACACGCCCTATTCCGGCATCTCCTGGAACAGGGGCGAGTATCCCGTCTTCGTCCTGCACTGGACCCCGTCCGAAGAGGCCGATCACTACGAAGTCCGCGTCTCGACGGCCCGTATAGACGAATCGAACTGGGACGTCGCCGTGCCGGTCGATACCGTGGCGGGCGGCCAGGATACCTGCTGGGTCTCCCTCGACCCCGTGGTGTTCGAGAACACCTGCATCGGCTGCGGCCTCTGCGTCGATGCATGCCCCCAGAATGCCATGACCCTGGTCGACGGCCGCGCGGTGATCAACCCCGATTCGTGCACCTCCTGCGGCCAGTGCGTGCTGGTCTGCCCCGTGAACGCGATCACCGACACGAAGTACGACACCTGGTACTACTTCGCGATCCGCGCCTACTCGGCGTCGGGCGCCCCGTCCGCCGATGTCGCCTGCACGGCCGACGCCTACAGGATCAGGTACGTCAACGATCTCGACAGGTGTCTTCATTGCCCGGGAGACGGATACACTAGCGGCTGCCATGCCGTGCAGCATCTCCCGCCCTGCCCGGTGGATGCGATCTACTGGGACGAGGACTTCTACATCTACATCGACACCACGAAGTGCATCAGCTGCGGCATCTGCTTCGAGCACTGCCGTGGGGAAGGGGCATCCTCGATCAGCAATTACGTCGAATCGTCAGCCTACTGAAAGGCGATGCCCGGCAACCCTCGAGGGAGATCCTCGCTCCAGGCGCCCGTTCCGGCATGCCCGTCAGGCTCGAAGCCATGACGAATTCCGGCTACACTGCCTTCCTGCGGTTGGGGACCGGCTCACCGCCTGCCGGTGCAGTACCGTTCCATGAAGCGCCGGGTGATGGATGCGAGGCGTTCGTCGAGAATCGAGTACACCCGGTCTTCGATCGGAGCGGGTACGCCTCCGTAGAATGCCTGGGCGACTCCTCCGGTGATGCAGGCCAGCGTGTCGGAGTCTCCCCCGAGGGAGACCGCAGTCCTGACGGCGTCTTCATAGTCGTTCGAGTCGAGGAAGGACCTCAGGGCCTGGGGCACGGTTCCCTGCGATGATTCGTCGAAGGCGTAGCCGGGCCGTATCTCGTCGACGTGACGGCTGAGATCGTAGCCGAACTGCGCCTCGACGTACTGCCGGATCTCGCCCTTCGTCGCGCCAGAGCGTGCGAGGAAGATCGCCGCGGCTACAGACCGGCCGCCCTTGATGCCCTCGGGGTGATCGTGCGTGATGGCGGTGTACTCCTCCGCCCTGGCGAGTACCGTCGTCAGATCGTCGAAGGCGTATCCGACGGGGCTGATGCGCATGGCTGCGCCGTTGCCCCAGCTGCCGTAGGGCTCAGGATGGCCGCTCCGGGCCCACTGGTGGAAGCTCGAGCCGTATCCGCCGTCAGGATACAATCTGTAGAAGGCTGTCAGGTTGTCGACATAGGGCGTGCCCGAGAGGATCGTATCGGCGAGGGCGATCGTGAGGATGGAGTCGTCAGTGAAGAAGCTGCTCCCGGAGAAGAGCGGGAAGTCCCTGGTCTTGATGTTCGCCCATTCGTAGACCGACCCGATTATGTCGCCCGCGATCGCCCCTATCATCTTCCTCTCCGATTCCCCTTGGCTCCCGGTCGGTTGCCGGCAGCCGAAGAGGATACACCGGCCCTTCCGCCTCCGGTCGTCTGAAGAATCGGATCAGGCGGGCGTGCAGGCTCTGCGCGACTGCATCCAGCTTGCGAGGAACAGGAATCCCGGCACGGCGAAGAGCAGGAACGCCCATCCCCCCGGAAACGTCCCGGCAGTCGCGAGGCTGACCAGGTAGAAGGCCGCAAGGCTGCCGACGGTGATCGCTCCGCCGAGCCCCTCCTTCCACCAGGCCAGGATCATCCCCACGCAGATGCCGATGGGGAAGAACACCAGCCCGAGCCACTCTCCGGGTTGGATCAGGGATGGGCGGAACCCCTCGCCGACGAGGAACGCCAGGACCAGCCCCACGCACGCCAGTGCCAGGATACGGGCTATCCAGCGGATCGTCCGAACGGGTGCATGTCGATCGTCGTTCATGTACTCCTGCTCCTTGTCCACGCCAGAGTCGCGTTCCGAAACGCCCCGGATGCATCGGAGGGTTGTTAGCATACTGCCAGTACCCATCGGCGGGCCATCCCGGAACCGATCATTGCTCCCTCACCGGATCGATGTGCTGTCCCGCTGCATGGAAGACCCCTACCATGCCACTCGCGCACCCTTGTGGACGAGCTGGCCATCAGGGAACCTCTCGCGGGCGATCGTCACGAGTTCGACGGCCGTCTGGGCGCCTTCTTCGACTTCCATCGGAGCGGCCCGGGTACCGAGATCGGTCTTCGCCCATCCGGGAATGGAGGCGGCGACAACGATCCCCTTGTCCGCCAGCGTCTTCGACTGGATCAGAGTGAGCATGTCGAGCCCCGCCTTCGAGGTGGAGCACCCCACGGTCATGAAGCACCCGATCTGGTCCCACATGCTCTCGCCGGATCCCAGCGAGCCGAGCATCGACGACTGGTTGACCACCCGCGCGTCGCCACTGGCGACAACAGCCGCACGAGGGCCCCGGTGACAGCGGAAGGGGGCGACGTCGTCGGGGCTGGTGACGTCCAGACGGACCGTGCGGGCGTCGTACCCGAGGCCCTCAGTTCCTCGCAGCCGGATTCCCCGCCTCCTCGTCCCCCGCCCCGAGGACCACCGTGTACCCGAGCGCGCCGGGCTGCCGCCCGATCTCCATGCCCAGGCCCTTGTTCGCCCCCGTGATGAGCACCACCCTGCCGTTCCCTGCCACCATCTCTTTCCTCCTGATCGCCCCCGGAGCGTCATCCGTGACAGCCCCACGTACCGTTCAAGCGCTCTCAGCGCGCGCCAGCATGTAGTTCCTCCAGCGCCCGCCGGCAAGCTTCGACCGCATCCGGCCCGAAGCATACGAACAGCGCCTGATCGAACCCGCCCGGCATGCGGGTGCAGTAGTCGACCTGCCGAACCGCGATCCGCGATGCCTTATCGATCGGGCAGCCGTAGATCCCGCAACTGATGGCCGGGAATGCGATCGTCCGGATCCCGTGACCGGCGGCCAGTTCGAGGCTCGAGCGGTAGCATTCCGCCAGCAGTCCGGGCTCGCCGTGCCCGCCAACCCATCCAGACCGGCCCGGCCGTGTGGATGACGTGCCGCGCCGGCAGCCCGTAGCCGCACGTGATCTTCGCCTGCCCCACCCTGCACCCGCCCAGCAGCCTGCACTCGCGCAGCAGATCCGGCCCGGCCGCACGGTGGATCGCCCCGTCGACGCCTCCCCCGCCCAGCAGCGAGCAGTTGGCCGCGTTGACGATCGCATCGACCGCCAGCTTCGTGATATCGACCTTGCAGATCCCGACAAACCGGGCACGGGCATCTACCTCGCATCGAGGCGAACCAGCCGACTGCGGGGTTTCGGGGGCGAGTCTGCGGGGAGCCCAGATGGGGGGATGTATCGGTTGATCTCGACATGGTGGCTGATCATGTCCGGGGCCTTTCCTCTCCGGTACGGCAGCCACCGTGTCAGCCAGCCTGCGTTGAGGCCGCCGACCTTCTTCGGTCAGTCCGTCCCCTCGAGCCTCTTCCGGCAGCTAGGGATTCAGGTGTTGATCGGTCGGGCTGACTGGCACTGCGCAGGTTCAGTCGCCCGGCTTTCTGTCCACAGGGCCGGTACCCGGGACGAACCGCCCGTTGTAGTAGAGGTCTCGGATGCGCGAGGCCTCCTCCTCCGCCCACTTCCCGACCCCGACAGCCTTCATCCTGCAGAGGTTGAAAACCTTCATGTTGTGCGGGAACACCGCAGCCCCCTCCTGGGCCGGGGCGAGCTTCAGGCATGGGAACTCGCCGCACTCGAAGCAGAATGAGACCCCCTTGGCCCGGACACACTCCAGAGTCTCGCACGAGTCGACCAGGACGCAGTACCCGCCCTGCACCCTGCATCCCCGGCATGCAACCTGAGCGGGATCGACCCCGCGCCTCTGTGCGATCCTCTGCCGTGTCTCGTCCGTGATGTTGGACTCGAGCACCTGGCAGTTGAAACAATCGATCCCGCAGGGAGCCGTGAGCCTTTCCCTGTCGATCTGAGTCATCAAAAAACCTCATTTCCTGTTGTGGATGCGGTGCCGTGTGCGATGAAGCGGCACTGGGACACCGGTCTCCAGACGGGGTGCATCTCAATTCCGAGATCCGGTGTCCTTCTGTGTCCCGGTTCCCCGCTTCCTTCTCCAGCCGCGTACGGCGGACCAGATCATGTAGAGCACGCACCCGTCCAGAAGGATGTTGACCCAGGACCAGACATCGTTCGAGTGGTGACCGAGACAGTCGCTGTTCCCGAGGAGGCCGGGCAGGAAGATGAAGACCCGGAGCACGCACTGAGACATCGTCGACAGGAAGCCGGCCGTCCCGCCCTCTCGCTCGTATTCCGAAGTGAAGCGCACCAGCACGGCCGCATAGACGATCCCGAACACAAGCGAGCTGCATGCGAAGCACCCGATGATGTGCCGGAGGATCCCTTTCAGCCTCGTGTTCATCCACCCGCTCACTTTCTGCCCCCGATGCCCAGCCGTTCAAATGCCGGGACGCCGCCCGGCCTGCAAGACGTTCCATGTCATCTCGCCGCGCCGTCTCCATCTGCTGCAGGCGAATCCCCGATCGCGGCGGAGCTTTCCCCGCCGGCCCGTGCCGGGTACCTGCCGCACGCTCCGGTCCACTCGTCCGCGACGGTGACGAAGGCCGCACAACCCTTCTCACGGATGAAAAGCAGAGCCTGCCGGTACTTGCCGTACTTGTACCCGTCCTTTGCATGAAATCCGCCCAGAGTGCCGCAGCCTTCGAACTCCGGGCAATCGGCGCAGTCGGGTGCCCCCTGGATATGCAGCAGATCTTGATCTGGCAACGTGCCTTCCGGACATCCCTCTCTC
>JAKLEF010000360.1 GCA_022703195.1 Candidatus Fermentibacterota bacterium
GCTGGCCTACGCCGTGGCCACCAGGGGCGGCTGCCACCTGCGGGCCTACCCGATCAGCCACGAGATCCTCAGGAAGCCGGTGGCCACGGACAGGCTCTCCTTCGCCGGGAAGGCCCGCATCATCAAGACGGCGGAGGACACCAACGCCGCGATGGACTCGATCGGGGCCTGCCGGTTCAGCCTTTTCGGGGCGACGGTGGAGGAGTTCGCCGACGCCCTGTCGGCAGTGACCGGGATCGAGCGCTCCGGCCAGGACCTGATGGACCTTGGCGAGAGGGTGACGTTCCGGGACAGGATCATGAACGGACTCCGCGGCTTCACCGCGGCCGACGACGACCTTCCCGCGAGGTTCTTCGAGGAGCCCGGCACGCCCGGCCCGTGGCCGGACCTGCCCCCGCTCCCCAGGGATGAGTTCCTCGAGGCCCGAGCGAGATACTACAGGATAAGGGGCCTGGATCCCGACGGTTCTCCTCTGCCCGGGAAGGCGGAGGCTCTCGGCCTCGCGGCCGGGATCTGACCCGATGAGGGCGCTGCTCTCGAAATACGCGGAGAAGCTCGAGCGGACAGGACTCGCCGCCCCCGGCTCGATACTGTTCGGGGGACGGGACGACTCCGTCGAGTGGGTGGGCGACGGCCCCGCGAGGCCGCTACTCGAGGAGGCGTTCGAGAGGCTGGCGGTCTGCTCGCTCCTCCTGTTCCGGCCGTCGGAGCCGTGGAGTTCGATGATCGGGCTGCTGGCCGGGCAGGGGGGAGGGCCAATACGCCCCTCCGACTGCGAATCCCTGACATTCCTGCACGAGATACCTGTCGCCCCGGGCATGGATGCCGGAATCCTCGCCGGCCTGCTCGGGCGGAGGCGGAGCGCGATCGTCCCCGGGCCGGGCATAGCCGCATGGGGCGCCGTGAGCCCCGAGCAGGCGTTCGTGTCGGCCAGTTCGGTGTGTTTCGCGTGCTTCGTGAAGTTCATGGCCGACTACCTCGACGCCCTCGAAGCCGGAAGGAGGCCCCCCGATCCCTGGCGGCGGGTGGTCGAGGCGGTGCGGGAGGGGGCCGGCGACTTCCCGTGCGGTGCGGCCGGCGGGATGGAGCTCGCGGCGGGGCCTTTCCGCACGGAGAGCGAAGTCAGGGCCGCCATCGCCGAGGCGGGGGCGAGGACCGTGGAATCCGGGCTGGTGGACTCCTACTTCGGGAACGTATCCTGGCTGCTGGACGGAGTTCTCTACATCAGCCAGACCGCCTCGTCGCTCGACGAGCTCCAGGGGGCCGTGGACGCCTGCCCGCTGGACGGCTCCTCGTGCGCGGCGATCACGGCCTCGAGCGAGTACATGGCCCATGTCGAAGCCCTGCGGGTAACCGGCGCCGACGGCATCCTGCACGGGCACCCCAGGTTCGCGGTGATCGCATCGCTGGCCTGCGGCAGGCCCTCGTGCCCGGACAGGGGCTCCTGCCACCTCCGCTGCCCCCACGGGAGGCATGCCGGAGGAGTCCCGATCGTATCGGGCGAGGTGGGCGCCGGACCCTCCGGCCTCTATCGCACGCTCCCCCCGGCGCTCATGGGATGCGATGCCGCGATAGTGCACGGACACGGCCTCTTCGCCGCGGCGAGAGGCGACTTCAGGGGCGCGTTCGGCGCCATGTCGGGCATCGAACGGGCGTGCCGCGCCGAGTACTTCGATAGGGTGGACAGGGCCTGCGCGGACTCCCGGACCTGAGGT
>JAKLEF010000361.1 GCA_022703195.1 Candidatus Fermentibacterota bacterium
CCGTGTTGCCCAGCACCTTCGCTCCCTTGTGCAGGCACCTCCAGGCCAGCGGGATGTCGCCCGTGATCACGATGTCGCCCTCGCAGGCATGCTCCGCTATCCAGTCGTCCACTACGTCGGCGCCGCTCTCGACCACGACGAGCTTCACCCATGACGAGTCGGGCGAGCGCATCCACTGGTTCGACACGAGTACGACCTCGAGGCCGTACCGCTTCGCGACGGCGTAGATCTCCTGCTTCACCGGGCAGGCGTCGGCATCGACGTAGATATCGAGCAAACCGGGACCTTCCTTATAACGTGAACAGCATGGACTGCCGCCGGGGGCCGGACTGCGCAGGCCTGCATCGACGATCCGCCGGAGTATCGAGAAGGGCCGGGTGAAGGTCAATCAAGGGTCATCGACAACCTGCAGGGATGAGCCCCTGATGCCCGGCTGCTCCGGGCGGGCAGGACTCTGTCGCCGTCGGCAGAGCCTTTCGGAGAGACCGATAAGTGGCTAAAGTGAGGTTATTCGACTGCGCCGGAAACATCCCGAAAACAACGCCTTCCAATCCGGCTGCCATACAACGCGATGCGCGTGTTAACGCAAAAGTAGCCAGGCCCCGGTTCACTGTTCCCCGGGAAACGGGATGCTGCTATGTTCGCATTGTGGATTGCTTCACGATCGTCATGCAAGTCCGGTTGCAACGCCGGAGAGACTGAGGAGGCGCGCGATGATCATGCTCGCAACGGTCATTTTCGCGGCATTCGCGACTGATGTCTCCTCAGGGCCGATGCAGGTGCCCGTTTCCGACCCTGTCGCCGTGCCGGCGGGCATCCAGGGCAGCATCGCCTGCCTCTCGTACGGATTCACCGGGATCGAGGAGGGATGCCCGGACCTCCCTTCCTACCCGGAGTGGGTCTCCATTCCCGAGGGCGTCCGCGCAACCGGGATCTCGACGTTCGAAGCGGAATGGAGGGATCTGCCCGGAGCATGGCGCATAAGGCCTCTCCCCGCCCCGGCCATCCTCTCGTCCACGCAGTCCGTTCCGTCGGTTCCGGATCCCGCGGTCTACGGGACCGACGCCTTCTGGCCGTCAGAACCAGTGAGGCTGGCAGGGACCGGCTATCGTGACGACGCCCCCTGCGCCGAGCTCATCGTGACGCCGCTCAGGTACAACCCTGTGACCGGCGTGATGCAGAAGCTCGTCTCGTACGAGGTCTCCGTCGAAACCGCCCCGGTCGCGGCGGCCCGGCCCGAACCGCCTCTCCGCGCCAGCGGGTCCCCGCTGCGCATGCTGATCATCACGGGCGGGGAGATCCGCCCGGCCTTCGACAGCCTGGCCTCCTGGAGGACGTCCGGAGGCATCCTCACAGAGGTTGTCACGACAGAGGAGATCTATCCCTCCTGGCCCGGATCGGACGAAGCCGAGAAGATCCGCAATCTCATCATCGACAGGTGGTCCACGGAAGGGCTCGACTTCGTGCTGCTGGGCGGGGATACGGAAGTGGTCCCCTGCCGCTTCGCCTTCGCGATGAGCTACCAGACAGGTGGAGGCCGTGAAGACAACGTGCCCTGCGACCTGTACTTCTCAGACCTTGACGGCACATGGAACCTCGACGGCGACAGCATCTGGGGCGAACTCGCCGACAGCGTCGACCTCTACGCGGACGTTGCCGTGGGCAGGGCTCCTGTGGACGAGATCGAAGAAGCCTG
>JAKLEF010000362.1 GCA_022703195.1 Candidatus Fermentibacterota bacterium
TCCCCGAACCGAGCGATCCGCTCAGACAGACGAATCCGCGCCGCCTGAGGACGTCGAGGGCCCTGTCGAGGGAGGGAGTGTCGACCATCCCACGGTCGATGTGCCCGAAGCTCTCGAGCAGGCTGTCTCCGCAGGGATAGGGGAGCCCGTCGCGGGAGACGTTCGAGAGCCATCCCGCGACCTGGCCGGAGATGATCCGGAGGGCCTCCTCGGGCGTTCCGAAGATCCAGAGAGTCTTCCAGGAGCGCAGCTTGGCATGGATCGCGTCCTCGGAGAGCGGTTCGCCGAGGCTCAGGGCCGCCATGGGCAGCGACAGGGCGAATCCCTCGTAGAAGATCCTCCTGATCTCGTCGGAGGGATCTCCGTTGAAGACGAGGAGCACCGCGTCGGAATCGGACGGGCTTTCGACCAGCTCGACGCCGTCGGCCCAGGAAGGCGGCCGGGCCCTTCCGAGGTCGTTCCTGAGCAACTCGACCAGCCCGCCGGGGAATGTTCGCCTCTCGGCGGCGAGACAGAGTCGGAGGTATTCCACTTATGTGAGGGGCCAGGTCAGGGTGACCCTGGTATTCCCTTCTTCGTCGAGGCCGAATTCGACCCATCTCGCGAGGTTCCGCGCGATCAGTATCCCGCGGCCCCTGTCGCAGAAGAGCTTCTCCCCCTCGCCGGGCTGGTAGCCGAGATCGCACTCCGGCTTCCAGGATCCGGTGTCGGACACCTTCACCAGCAGCCTCCCGGGGAGGACCTCGAAGTCCACCCTGACCTGCTTGTCGGCGTTCATCCCGTTGCCGTGCTCCATCCCGTTCTTGACGAGCTCGAGCACCGCGATGGAGAGGGATGTGAGTTCGTCCTCCTCGACTCCGGCGGCCAGACCAACCTTCTCGACGAAGACCTGGACGGGTTCGAGAAAGGTCTCGATGCTCGGGACGGCTAGACTTATAGGGCTCAAGCCCCGGCACCGCCTCCGAAGCTTCTGATCGCCTCGGCTTCGTCCTGGAAGGTCTCGAAGATCGTGATGAGCTTCGTGATGATGAAGAGCTCGTGTATCTTCTTGGTGGCGTTGAGGATCTTTATCTCCCCACCGGCCCTGCTGATCGTGGTGTGGCCGGACACGATCACACCGAGGCCCGAGCTGTCCATCCAGGACACTCCGCCGAGGTCGAGCAGCACCTTGTTGTGCCTGTCCTGGTTGACCACGTTCTGGAACGATGTCTTGAGCTCCATCAGCTCGGGGCCGCTTATCAGCTTGCCGGACACCCTGAGTATCGTCACGCCGTCCTTGATCTGCTCCTGGATCTTCAATGCACACCTCCGAGATGTATGAATCCCACTATCGGCACGGATATCTCAAAGCTCGCCCCTGCTGTAAAGCCCCCGGCCCGTCCGCCCCGATCCAGGCCTGGGCATGGCGGTGAGGAGCCGGGAGCGGGTCACAGGGCTTCCACGGTCTGGCGAAGGGTTCCCGGATCGGAGGAAGGCCTGCCGCAGGCCGCCCCGACGCAGGCCTGGGCATAGGGATGACCGGTGAACGGAAGGGAGAGGGCGGCCATCGCCTGGCTGTCCGCCGGGACCGCCGGATCGAAGGCAGTGACCCCGCCGGCTCCGGCGAGAGCCAGGGCCTCGGCCGCGAGCGCCTCGTAGGCGGGGTCTCCCGGGGCGCCGCCAAGGTTGACGTGGACGGCTCCCCCCGC
>JAKLEF010000363.1 GCA_022703195.1 Candidatus Fermentibacterota bacterium
GAGACCGCGAGGGCCCAGTTCCAGATCGCCAACTCGGCGGAAGGGAGGATCCGGTGGACCCTCTCGGCGACGTCCGACTGGGAGTCTTCCGGCAGCGGGGGGCTTTCGGGAGATGCCGGCAGCGTTCCTTCGAAGGTCGACGTGACGCTCGTTTCACTCAGGGGCGTCGCGGGCGCGGGCGATCACCTTGTGGAGATCCGGGTTTCCTCGGGGAGAGGCGCACTCGTGCTGAGGCGGACGCTCGCCGAAGGGTCATGGAGGGAGGCGCTGCGGATCGATTCCGATGCCGGCGGGCGTACCCTGTTTGTCAAATTCATCCTTACCGACGCGAAGTCGAGGCCCGCTCTCGAGGCGGAGCCCAGGGGCATCGACCTGGGGGACATGGAGCCCGTCCGGGAGGTCGCGCGCAAGATCCGCATCTCCAACGCCGGGGCGGGCGTGCTTCGCTGGCAGGCTTCCTCGGGCGGGGCCGGGACCTCCCCGGGCGTGGGACGAGTTCGACATCTCTCGCTGTTCAACGACTCCCAACAGGCCGGAGGGCCTTATGCACCTCCGGCGGCCCTGAAGGACGCCGTGCAGCTCGCGGGTCCCTGGGCGGCCGAGAAGGGCTATCCGAAATCCGCCGGCCACGGCTGTGCCCTGCGGGTCCAGTTCCAGGGATCGGGGATTGTCCTTGCCGGGAGGGGCGCCGCGGACGGTATCGTGTTGCGTGCGTCGGTCGACGAGCGGCCTCCCCGGGAGATGACTCTCGAGGAAGTCGAGAGCGGCCGCTTCGAGGCAACGGGGGCCGAGGATCTTGCCGAGGGGCCTCACAGCCTATATCTGCAGGTCGCGGAAGGCACCGTGATCCTCGAGGGCCTCTCCGTGCGGGATGCCCGGGTGTCGAGCCCCCCCGCGGCCTGGATCCGGCTGACCCCGCTTTCGGGCACGACCACGCGGGAGACGGATTTCGTCACGGTCCGAATGACCCTCTCCGATCTCAAACCCGGGGTCTACACGGACCAGGTCACGATCGCCTCCAACGGCGGGACTGCACGCATCCCCGTGTCGTTCAGCGTCACCGGCGAAGCGGCGCCGAAACACCTCACGGTCTGGCGTTACATCCGGGGCCCGGACATCCTCTTCACGGCACAGCCCGAGAAGGAAGACCCCCGGTACATCGGCGCCTACCAGCGCGCGGGGCTCGCCTTCCGGCTCTACGGGCCTCAATCGGCGGGCACCGCAGAGCTGTACCGGTGGTACAACCCCTCGATCGGCGATCATTACTACTCCGCGGAGCGAAGCGGGGGCCGCAAGAACCTCCAGGGCTACGTCTTCGGGGGCGTCATCGGCAACATCGCCACGATCCGTCTGCCCGGCACGAGGGAGCTCTACCGCTGGTTCAACCCCGAGACGGGCCGGCATTTCTTCACCACCGACGCCGCCGGCGAGGGGATGGGACGCAAGGGCTACCGATTCGAGGGGACCGTGGGATTCGTCCTGCGGTGAGGTCGTAAAAAATATGTGAAATCGAGCTTGACAAAACGGGGCAAAGCGTTTATTAATCCCTCTTCGCGATTGGAACGTCACGTGCGCCTGTAGCTCAGCTGGATAGAGCAACGGACTTCTAATCCGTAGGTCCCGGGTTCGAATCCCTGCAGGCGCGCCAGATAAGACGGTGGGTGTAGCTCAAG
>JAKLEF010000364.1 GCA_022703195.1 Candidatus Fermentibacterota bacterium
GCGCCTTCAAGGCCTTCAAAGATGTCAAAGCGGTCAACGGTGTGGACCTGACCCTTTACGCCGGCCAATATTTGGCCCTTCTGGGACCCAACGGCGCGGGCAAGACCACCCTGCTCAACCTGATCACCGGCGACAACCTCCAGGGCTACGCCAACGAGATCCGTCTCTTCGGCATGCTCAAGGGCTCCGGAGAGACGGTGTGGGAGATCAGGCAGAGGATCGGGGTCGTGTCCTCGGAGCTGCAGGTGCGCTATCGCAGGGGAATCCAGGCCCGAGACGTGGTCGCCTCGGGGCTCTTCGACTCCGTCGGACTCTTTCGCCGCCTCACCCCTGAGGCCCGCGGCCGGGTGGAGGAATGGATGGATCTCCTGGGTGTTCTGCCCCTGGCGGAGAGGGCCTTCGACGGCCTTTCCTACGGGGAGAGGCGGATGGTGCTCATCGCCCGGGCGATGGTGAAGTCGCCCCGGCTGCTCATCCTCGACGAGCCCTGCCAGGGCCTGGATCCGGCCAACCGCAGGAAGATGCTCAAGCTGATCGACCGCATCGGAGGCGCGACGGGCACGCGGGTCCTCTACGTGAGCCACTACGAGGACGAGATCCCCTCGTGCATCAACCGCGTCCTGCGCCTCGAGAGGCCGAACGCGAGGGAGGGCGGCCCGTGCTGATCGAGGAACGGAAGGTTTGGCACTGCGTCGGGTGCGGCTTCTGTTGCGTGAACCAGCGGTGCACCTTCGGGGTGGCCCGGCATCCCGGGGCGCAGAACGGGCTGTGCCCGGAGCTCGAGTGGACGGGCCGGCGCTACGTCTGCCGTCTCATGATGCCGACCAGCGACATCGCCGACTTCGTGAAGCGGGAACTCCGGTCGGGCGAGGGCTGCGTCTCCTTCCAGAACCCCTGGCGCAGGGACGTCCGGCGCAGGACACCGGAAGAGGCGGCGGCTGTAGGCAAAAAGAAGTGACCTGCCGTGTCCGATCCCTTTTCTTGCTTCTGCTCTGAACCCTGAACCCTGAACCCTGAACCCTGAACCCTTGCCCCGCCTGCCTACATCTTGAAGTGGGCCAGCAGGTAGGACTGCAGGTTGGCCTTCTGGTTGCGGATGCCGAGTTTTTTCCGGATGTTGTTCCGGTAGAAGTCGATCGTGCCCTTCGAGAGCTTCATCAGGCCGGCGATCTCCTTGGAGCGCATGCCCTGCATGATGCAGTTGGCGATCTGCACCTCCGTCTGGGTCAGGCTCGCCGATTGCGCCGAGAGCTGCTGCGAGAAGGGGGAGACGATCTCCCTGAGGTTGGCCTCGAGGACCCCGAGCATGGCGGTCGCATGGCGATTGACCGGGGTTGCCTTCAGCTTCTCCAGGGCGGGCATGACCAGCTTGTTGATGTTGGCGATGACCCGCTCCTCGAGCAGGACCCGATCCTGTTCCCTCTGCTCCAGCAGGGTGCGCAGCGTGGTATTGAGATCCTCGAGCTTCCGCGACCGGATCTCCAGCTCGCTCTCGCGCAGCCGCAGGGTCTCCTCGACGCGCACCCGCTTCTCGATGTCGAGGCGCAAGGTCTCGTTGAGCCGGGCAAGCTCCGCCGTCCGCGCCCGGACCAGCATATCCCCCCTGTCTTCGATGTCCAGCCGTACCGAGCCGGCCCGCGCCCGGGGCGCCATTTCCTCGAGCTGCTCGAGA
>JAKLEF010000365.1 GCA_022703195.1 Candidatus Fermentibacterota bacterium
GGTCGAGCTGTGAGGAGATTGGCATCAGTAAGAGTTCTGAGATTCTCTTTCGGCGTTCCAGGTTTCCCGGGCAAGGAGGGACGGTATGAATCGCGGAGATCGACTGCCAGCCATTACCCGCCTCGACCGATGGGGCGGGGCCGCCGATCTGCCGCTCTATGCCCTTGCCCTGATTTCCTTCTTCCTGTACCTCATCCCCGCGATGCGGAGCGCCATCCACGAGACGCCCTGGCTCCTGTTCGCCCTCAACGTCTTCTTCGTAGCGCCCGTGTGCCTGTGGGTCTCCGTCCTGGCCCTGAGGTCCTACCTGGCCGGAGGCATCGCCCAGATCCTCCTCGCGGGAAGCGGCGTTTTCAGTTTTGGGCTCGCCAACTTCGGCGCCGGGCTCCTCATTCTCGAAACGCATGGGCCCAACCACGCAGTGACGATGCATAACCTGGGCGTGCTGGCCTCCGCGTTGATGCACCTCGCGGGTTGCGTGCTCCATCTGCGAGGGGCGGAGCCAGAGGAAAGCCGGCAGGGCAGGGCGTTGAAAGCCGCTCTGGGATACGGGGGCGCTCTCGTTTTTGCGGCCCTGGTGTGGCTCGGTGCCTTGTACGATATCCTGCCCCCCTTCGTCGTCCCGGGCGTCGACATCACGCACGTCCGCCTCGTCGTCCTCGCTGCTGCGGTCCTTTTCTTCGCCGTCAGCGCCCTGCTCGTCCGAATCGATTACGACAGGCGAAACGCCGAATTTTTACGCTGGTACGGCCTCGGGCTCGCTCTCATCGCCCTGGGCCTGCTGGGAGTGGCCCTTGGGGTCCCGGGTTCCCTCCTGAGCTGGACAGGCCGAGTGTCGCAGTACGCAGGGAACGTATATCTCTTCGCCGCCGCCTGGATCCTCGTGCGCGATGCCCGCAGGGCGGGCCTCGACATCGAACAGGCCGTCGCCGAGTTCTTCCGCCGCTCCGAGAGTCACTACCGGGCTCTGGTGGACGCCTCCACGAGCGCCATCCTCTCCGCCGAGTCGTCGGGCAGGGTCATCCTGTGGAACCGTGCCGCCGAGGCCTGCTTCGGGTATTCGATCCAGGAGGCAGCCGGGATGGAC
Organism: Candidatus Fermentibacterota bacterium; assembly: GCA_022703195.1. GTDB lineage: Bacteria > Fermentibacterota > Fermentibacteria > Fermentibacterales > Fermentibacteraceae > Fermentibacter. Next base: position 1,088 of record JAKLEF010000365.1, read on the forward strand.
CTTGTCGGGGCAATCGCCGCGCCCGGAGAGGCCGCGCGCCTTCGGGATGTCGTGGCGGGAGGCCGGGAGACGCGATTCGAGGCGACTCTCCGGAGGAAGGACGGATCGACCTTTCCGGCCGACCTGTCCGCCTCCGTATCCGGCGCCGGCCGAAGCCGGGCGATGACCTTCATCATCCGCGACATCACCGAACGCAGGGACGCCGAGGAGGCCCTGCGCGAGCGGGAGCAGGAGCTGCGGCTGGTCATGGACACGGTGCCGGCGCTGATCTCGTACATCGAGCCGGGGTTCCGTTACCGGCGCGTCAACAGGGGCTACGAGGAATGGTTCGGACTCGCGGCGCGGGACATGGAAGGCCGCCACGTCCGGGACCTGGTGGGGGAGGAGGCCTGGCAGATCATACGGCCGCGGCTGGAGAGGGCGATGGCCGGCGAGACGGTCACCTACGAGGAACGGATGCCCTACCGTGCAGGCGGTCGCCTCTGGGTCCGCGCGACGCTGGTGCCTGACCGCGATGTCACCGGGCGCGTGGAGGGCCTCGTTGCTCTTGTTACGGACATCTCGGAGCACAAGCTGGC
>JAKLEF010000366.1 GCA_022703195.1 Candidatus Fermentibacterota bacterium
GCTACAACTTCTCCGGTTCGTGGTCCAGCGGGCGCACCGAGATCTATCTCGTCTCCACCGCTGGTCCGAACGAGGCCTGCCACCGCGGCACCGACCAGGCCTTCACCGTGGTCCTCAAGCATCCCCGGGCGAAGTGGGAGCTGCAGAACGAGCAGTCGGGATGGAGGGCAGGGTCGGTGACGGCCGCGACCGCCACGGCGGCGCTCGGTTCGCTGCTCCCGCTCTACGAGAGGCAGCCCGGAGTCAGGAACGAGCCGGGTGACTACACCCTTCTGCTGGGACCGGCCGCGATCGCCGAACTGATGCTGTACGCACTCTACACAGGCGCCCAGGGCCGCATGTACGAGGAGGAGATGGGCTGGACCACCGGGATGAAGATCGGTGACGAGGTCTTCTCCGACAGGATATCGGTAGTCGACGACCCGTGCAGCGACCTGACCTTCCGGTTCGGGTTCGACATGTCGGGCATGAGGCGCAGGCCCTTCCCCGTCATAGACCGCGGACGCTTGGCGGGGCTGATGTACGACCTCGGGACGGCCGCGAAGTACGGCCGGGCCCAGACCGGGCATTCGCTGGAATCGACGAGCATTTCGATCGCCACCGGCGACGGGCCGGCGGATCCCATGAGGGCCGTTGCCGGATTGGGCAGGGTCCTCGTGATTCCAGCGCTCCACTACATGAACCTGCCCAACATGAGCAAGGGCATTGTCACGGGGAGTTCGAGGTTCTGCGCCACGACCGCCGTGGACGGCGTCGTGACCGCTCCGATCTTCTCCACGAGGCTCACGGACTCGTTCCGGAACATCTTCGGGAACGTGGCCGCGGTCTCGCCCTCCGCGGTGTCGGTGAACCTCTCGAGCACGTACGGCAGGCGGGCGCCCGTCGCAATGTCCGTGCCCTCCTACATGGTGGTCGAGAAGGTGCGGATGACGGACTGCGCCGACAGCTTCTGAAGTCAGGACAGCAGGGGCGCCCTCCCGGGCGCCCCCTCGCTTCCGGACCGCTCCGACTTCCGGCCCCGTTCGACTGAACGAACAGAGATGAGACGTGTCGCGGCAGTCGCCATCGTGACGGCCTGCCAGGCATGCGATTCTTGACGAAACCGGTGATGCCCGGTGTGGCAGCGCAGCGGAGCTGCAGCGTGTCCGACGCAAATTCTTCCGAATGTGCCGGATCGGGACCGATGGTCGAAATGCGGCCCGGCTTCGCGGCGCGTCATGCGTCGCTGTCGAGGGCGGCCAGCCGCGTCAGCCGAGCATCGAGACCTGCTTCTCGATCATGGCCTTGAGCTCGACGAAGGAGAACACGTCGGCGTCGACGCCGCAGTGTGGCCTGAGGACCCTGTTGATGAAGTAGACGAGTTCCTGGTGCCATGCAGTCTCGTCCAGGACGCCGTAGGCGTTGGCGGTTATCAGCTCGGCCCTCTTCTGGGCGAGCGTGCCGATGTGCTGCGAGATGAAGCCCCTGATCTCGGAGGACTTCTCCTCCTTCCACTCGGACGTCATGCGGTTCATCAGCAGCATGCGCTGCCCGCAGCCGTCGCCGCCCCGGGGCTCTTCACCGGGGCCGGTCGGCCCCTGGGAGACGGCATTCTGGACATCCGCCTCCAGCAGCAGGTCGGACTCGTAGGCGATG
>JAKLEF010000367.1 GCA_022703195.1 Candidatus Fermentibacterota bacterium
TGACGATGCCCTTCACGCCCGAGGCCACGGCCTTCTTCAGGGTGGCATGGCTGACGTACGATCCGCCTATCAGGATCTTCCCCTCGCAGGACTTGTCGATGAGGTCGGCGGTCAGCTCCTGCTCGGGGTTCTTCACGGCCTTCCGGATCTCGCCCCTGGTCTCCCCTCCGATGCCGAAGATGCCCTGGACGAAGGTGGCCCTCGTCTCGACCACGACGCCCTCGTCCTCGATCACGCCCACGATCCTGCCCTTCACGTAGGCCTCGATCGTGACGGGCGAGGGGGGCTCGCGGAGCACGGCCTGCCCGGTTACCTTGTTGAAGCTCTCGAAGGTGCCGGCGATGGGTGATTTGACGGTGTTCCTGAAGAGCCCGAAGATCCCCTTCGACTGCGCCAGGATCTCGTCAGGGGCGAGGGGATCCCCCTCCTTCTTCAGCAGGAGGGCGGGTATGTCGTCGGGCGGGACGCCGAGGATGTTGGCCAGGTTGACCATCTTGACGTTTCCTGGCAGTTCCGTGCGGGCGACCACGGTATCCGCCGCCACCTCGTCGCCCGGGGAGACCAGGACCCTGCCCTTCAGGGGAAGGCGGCGCTCCTTGCGGATGACTGCCACGTCGGCGACGCGCAGTCCGGGGGTGTATGCGAAGGCCATCTCCTACCTCCCCAGGGAAAGGAACTTGTCAGGGTAGGCGGTGAGAGCCATGGCCCACTCCTGGAGCTTCTTGACCCGTTCCGAATCGCCCGCGGGCAGCACGAACGGCCTGCCCCTGCCGTCGAGCACGACTCCGACAACCCCGCCCTCGAGGTCGACTTCGATGCTCCTCCCGGCCCCCTCGCCGAGGTCGACGCCCTTGGCGGGGCGGATCGACGTGCGGGCCTTCTCGCCAACGCCGAGGGGTATGACCTGCATGCGCCCGAACTCGATGACGGCCTCGCGGGTCTTCCCGTCGGGCATGTGCATCGTGAGCGCCGCGGCCTGCTGGCCATCCCTGCCCTGGCCCGCGGGGGCGACGCAGGAGCCGAGCCTGATGAGGCAGTCCTTGTCGAACACCTCGGTGGCGGCCCTGGGCAGCACTTCGGACAGCACCCCGAGCTGGGGCATCATGAATATGGAGTCGACCGCGAGCATCGTTATGCCCTCGGGGACGAACGAGTCGATGAGCATCATCGCGGCCTGGCTCCTCCTGGGGGCGTGCGACAGCACTCCGCCCGAACCTATGAGGAGATCCAGCTGCATCATGTTCACGAGAGTCGCCCCGGTCTGGGTCTGGTCGAAGGCGTCGCCTATCGTCCGCTCCTGGGCCACGCCCTTCAGGCCGACCGCGAGCTCCCGGTGCTGGACGAGCGCCAGCCTGAGGGCTTCGCGTGCGATGGCCTGCTCGACGATGAGCTCCTCGAGGGTCTGGGGGACGGTAGTGGGGCGGATCATCTTGTTCCTGATGCGGTTCCTGAGGTCGGCCTCGTCCATCCTGAAGGGCACCCACCGCATCACGTTCTCGAGCCCCGCGCTGGCGAGCACGTTGGAGACGCTGTAGCTCATGCCCAGGTTGGCGGACACAGTGCGGTTGAACTGCGGCTCGCCTTTCGAATCCTTGAACACGGAAAAAAC
>JAKLEF010000368.1 GCA_022703195.1 Candidatus Fermentibacterota bacterium
CGAGGGCAAGCTCCAGAGCGTCGATCCATCCCTGCTCGAGTCCGCCAGGAACGCATCGGACACGGTCGCCGGCATGCTCGACAGGATAGTGGAGGCGCTGGACAGGAAGGATACCCGCGCCGCGGGCGAGGTCCTGGCGCTGGAGGAGAAGCTGAACGGCATAGACGAGCACTGCAGGGCCGATTACACGAGTTCGCTCTGCGGCCCGCGCCCGGACGGCCTTGCCGGCCTGGCGGTGCACGACTTCGTCAACTACTGCGAGAGGATGGGCGACCATCTCACGAACATCGCCCAGTCCGTGATCGGCGGGGGCGTCTGGCACAGTGAGGAAGAGGGCTGATGGCCTTCCACATGACCCTCGACAGGATCGAGGAGGGCCTCGCGGTGCTCCTGGACGACTCCGGCCGGCGCCTGCTGGTGCCTTCGTCGGAGATCCCGTCGGAGTGCCGCGAGGGCACCGTCCTCCTCGTCTGCTTCGAACCCGATCCGGTGGAGACCGATGCCAGGCGCACGCGCATCCGCGCCACCAGACAGAGGCTCGAGAACCGTGGCGGCGGCTGACCCCGGGTCACCCGGCCCGGCCGCGCCGGGTTCAATCGTCCTTGTCGCGACCCCGATAGGCAACATGTCCGACATGTCCCCCCGCGCGACCGCCGCCCTGGCGGAGGCCGACCTCGTCCTGGCCGAGGACACGAGGCGTTCGGGGAGGCTCGTCGAAGGCAGGGGCCGCCTCCTGAGCTACAACGACTTCAACGCCGTAGACAGGCTGCCTCTCATCGCCGCGAGGCTCGAGGCCGGCGACAGGATCGCCCTGGTCACCGACGCAGGCATGCCGGGCATCTCCGATCCATGCTTCAGGGCCGTGAGGCTAGCGGTGGAGCTGGGGGCGAGGGTGGAGGTCGTTCCCGGGCCTTCCGCAGCCCTCACCGCGCTGGTGGCCTCGGCTCTGCCCGTCGATCGCTTCCTCTTCGAGGGATTCCTCCCCCGCAAGCCCGGCCCGAGGAAGGCTCGGCTGCTCGAGATCTCGTCCCTCCCGCACACCCTGATAGCCTTCGTGGGGCCCCACCACGTCGCGAAGGTGCTGGCCGACATCCTCGAGGTGATGGGGGACAGGCAGGCCTGCATGGCGCGCGAGATGACCAAGCTCCACGAGGAGTACGCGAGGGGCAGCGTATCCGAACTCCTGCGCATCACATCGGCGAAGCCCCCGAAGGGCGAGGTCACCCTCGTGGTGGCCGGATCGAGGCCTCGGTCAGCGTCTGATTGACGGCCCGGCGGGCCTGTCCTATGTTCTCAAATCCGTTGCATTGCAGCATCTGGAGGATACTTGACCCAGGAACGGATGAGGCTTGCAGGCAGACGTCTGCTCGATCCACTCGTAGGTCTGCTGGCCCGCGCCGGGGTCGATCCGTCCGCCATCACCCTGGCGGGCCTGGCGGTGACCGCCTTCGCAGCCTTCCTGGCCTGGAAGGGTCATTACCTCGCCTCGGCCGCGGTGCTGGGCGGGGGCAGCCTTCTCGATGCAGTCGACGGTGGCGTTGCCAGGATGCGGGACATGGTGAGCCGGGCCGGGGCCGTGCTGGACTCCAGCTGCGACCGGGTCGGC
>JAKLEF010000369.1 GCA_022703195.1 Candidatus Fermentibacterota bacterium
CACCTTCGTCAACCGTTCGCTCGAGTCCCCCCTCACGTCGTCGGAACGGTCGGGATCGGCGATGGGCTTCATGGGTTCTCTCAGGGTGGAGCAGGAGGGAGGCGGCAGATTCATCGGCCTGCCGCTGCGTCTGTTCGCCCAAGGCGGATACAGACGGTCGTGCGTGGCGCTGGACGAGGCAGAGGATTTCGAGCTCGACTTCTCAGGGCCCTATCTGAGGGCGGGGCTGGCGCTGCAGTTCAGGTAGCCCGTCGGCACGCACCCATCGCACGGCAGTCCGTGGAAGACCGCCGGAACCCCGGGTGATCAGCCCTCGAGAAGAGCGACGATCCTCTCGATGACGGCATTCTTCTCCGCGTCGGATCGCGAGGCCCAGGCGGATGCGATGACTCCGGGCAGCACCAGGGCCCCCTTACTGCGGAGGATTCCACCCAGGGCCGACACGCCCTGGGCCCCCCCGAGGAACTTCATCCTGAATCCCATCGTGGCGAACGGAAGCGCCCTCTTCCCCGCGAGATCTCCGAGTCCCGAGGCGAAGGCCATGGCCACCGGCGACATCCCGAACGCCCAGATCGGGCCTCCGACCAGGATGGCATCGAACACCCGGCAGTCGGGGGTGCTCTTCAGCCTGACGTCCTTCTGATGAGGCTGTACGTCACCATCGGGCTCGAGCGGCAGCACGGCCGCCTCGTGGCCCCTCTCCCGAAGCCTGCCGGCGGCGGCCTCCGCCAGGGAGAGCGTTACGCCGGATTTAGAGTGCACTGCGATACCGATCTTCATCTCAACCCTCCCCGGCCATGCCCTGGCGATCCTGCGTCTGTCGCGCCCCGATCCGGTCGATTACCACCCGCACCTCGTCTCCGGGGCCTTTCCCGAGCTTCTTCCTGATGTCCTTCACCACGGGCAGGAGATGGCAGGGGAGGCCCATGCGGATGAGGCGGCCCGTGTAGGGAACCCCGTCTATCGTAGCGGTGATCTCGGGCCTTCTCGAGCCGTACTCCGCCTCGGCGTCGAACGGGACCCGCACGAAGGCTCCGCCCCCGCCTGCATCCTCGATGGCCGCCGTGAACTCCCTGGCCACGGCCGGCTTCTACCGGATCGAGAACACCAGGTCGGTGTCGTAGCAGCGCACGTAGAGGCGATCGCCCTCGGTGAAGATGTACTCGGGGGCCGAGGAAACCGGTATCCTCTCGACAGTGCTGCCTGTGTGACGGTTGAGGATGCAGATGAAGTCGTCCTCGCCGGTGAAGCCGTAACCCGAGATGATGGCGTCGCGCACCACGACGAAGTTCTCGGAGTTGCCGACAAGGGGTTCGCTTCTCCAGAGCAGCTCGTAGGACACGGGGTCGATGGCGGTGATGAAGCCGTTCAGGCCGCCCGAACTCTCGGCGTACGTCCTGTGGGCGTTCGAGACGTAGAGCGTCCCGTCGACCACCCCGGCCCACCTGAGCTGCTGGAACGTGAAGTCCATGTCCTCCTCGATGTCGGCCGGGCCGTGTGCATAGGTCAGGAAGTCGAGGACTGCGGAGGGTTCGGGGTCGACCGGATCGAGGTAGACCGCGAGGAGCCGGGGGTAGAGCACTACGCCGT
>JAKLEF010000037.1 GCA_022703195.1 Candidatus Fermentibacterota bacterium
GAGAACAGGCTCGATTCCTGGGGCACGTAGCCCGTCTCCTGTGCGAACTCGACGGGATCGATCTCCTCGAGCGGGATGCCGTTGACCAGTATCCGCCCCTCGGAGCAGGGGAGCTGGCCCGACATCATCTTCACCAGCGTGGACTTGCCCGAGCCCACCTCGCCCACGACCGCCACGGTCATGGGGCCCTCGAAGCGCCCCGTCACGCCGGTGACCCCTGCGTCGCTGCCGGGGTACCTGAAGCCCGCGTTCACGAACTCCACGGACTCGACGGGGCTGAGGCCCCTCCGCCCCGTCTTCTCGGGGGCGGGCGGGAAGTCGATCAGCTCCCTGACCCTGTCGATCGACGCGAAGGCCTGCTTCGACGTGACGAACAGGTTGGGGATGTCGAGCATCGGCGCCAGCAGCATGTCGAGGTATACGTAGAACGCGTACAGGTCGCCGATGGTGATCTTCCCGCGGATCACGAAGATCCCGCCAAGGAAGAGCACCGTCACCTTCCCCACCTCGCCGAGGATGCTGTAGAGCGACTCGATCGCCATCACGAGCTTCGTGATCGACAGGTCGATCGAGAGCCTCGAATCCAGGAGGCCGCGAAGCCTGCCGGACTGCCCCTTCTCGGCCCTGTAGGCCTTGATGATGGCGATGCCCGCGAAGGTGCTGTCCAGCAGGTCGCTGGTGCGGCTCGTCGCCTTCCTGCTCTCCTCGACCCTCTTCCCCAGCTTGTGCTCGGTCCTGTAGAAGATCCAGAGCATCAGCGGCAGGGGCGCCAGGGCCAGCAGAGTGAGCTCGACGCTCATGAAGAGCATCACACCCAGGCAGAAGATCAGCCTCGTCGACGACTCCACCGCCCTGAAGATCCCCGAGCAGCTGAACCACGCTATGCGGGGGTACTCGACGATGTCGTCGGTGAGGCGGGTCGAGACGTCCCCCGGGCCGAACCTGGAGAAGAACCTGTAGTCCTTCTTGAGTATGGCGCCGAAGGCGTCGTCCCTGACCTCCATCCCTATCTTGCTGTTCAGCCACGCCCGGGCGCCCGGGTAGAAGCCCGCGACCATCCTCGCGAGCGCCACCCCGGCCAGGGCCAGCAGGAGCTGCGCGAACTCCGCCGTGTTCCCGGGCGCCAGCACCGTCTCGACGTTGTCGAGCAGGTACCGGAACACCAGGGGGAACGCCAGCGCGACGGTGCCGGATATCAGCGTCAGGACCGCGAGGATCGCGGTATGGACCCGGTGCGTCCTGTAGTATCCGAATATCCACCTGAAATACTTACGCATCGACGGCCTCCGGCACGAGCTGCAGCCTGCACAGCCCGGCATAGACGCCTCCGCGCTCGATCAGCTCGAGGTGGGTCCCGGTCTCGGCGACCTGCCCCGCCTGTATGACGTAGATCCGGCCGGCATTCCTGACAGTGGCAAGCCTGTGGGCCACCACGAGCGCGGTGCGTCCCTCGAACACCATGTCCATCGCCCTCTGGATCCGCTTCTCCGTGCCCGGGTCGACGGAGGACGTGGCCTCGTCGAGCACGAGGATGTCGGGCCTGTGCAGGACCGCCCGGGCGAAGTTGACGAGCTGCCTCTCGCCCATCGAGAGGTTCTGCCCGCCTTCGGTGATCTCGCCCGACAGCCCGCCCGCGAACCTGTCGAGCAGGTCGCCGGCCTCGATCGTCTCGAGGGCGTGCATCTGCTCCTCCTCCGTCACGGAGGGGTCGAACACGGTCAGGTTCTCGGACAGCGTCCCGGAGAAGAGGCTCACGTTCTGGAGCACGAGGCCCAGGCGCCTGCGCCAGACATCCAGCCTGAACCGCCTGATGTCCATGCCGCCTATCGTGATCCGGCCCTCGACGGGCTCGTAGAAGCGCATGAGCAGGCTCACGATGGTGCTCTTGCCCCCGCCCGAGGCGCCCACGAGGGCGATCATCGAGCTCTTCGGGATCTCCAGGGAGACCCCCTTCAGCGCCCATTCCTCGCGCCCGTACCTGAACCAGACGTCCTCGAACCTGATGGCGTCCCAGTCGCCGGGGAAGTCATCCTCGCCGAGATCGCCGTCGGGGGTCTGGGTCTCGGTGGAGAGGATCGTGTTGATCCTGTCCGCCGACGCCAGGGCCCTCTGGACCTGGTTCAGCGTCTCCGAGAACATCACGATGGGCATGAACAGCCTGCGGGTGTACTCGATGAAGAGCACCACCGAGCCTATCGTTATCGCGCCGGCCATCACGCCCCCCCTGCCCGCGGTGAGGATCACGGCCACGGCCGCAACCTCGCACGAGCCCAGGAAGCTCCAGAATCCGTACTCCCAGATCGAGGCCTTCACCTCGAGGCCCAGGAACCTGCGGCCCTCGCGCGAGAGCTTCCCCGCGGCCACCTCGGTGGCATCGAAGACCTGCAGCACGGGCACCGACCTGACGTACTCGGAGACGAGCCCCGAGATGCGCGCGTAGGAGGCCCGCACCTTGCCCCAGAGCTTCCGCATCATCCGGAGCACCGGGATCGTCGCGAGCCCCACGGGCAGCACCAGGAGCATCACGAAGCCCGTGATCCGGAGGTTCGTGGCCGCCATGATGCCTATCGTGCCGGCCATCAGGGTGAGGCTCCGCAGGATCGCCATCGAGGTCTCGCTGAAGAGCATCCTCACGCGCTCGCTGTCGCTCTCCACCCGCGCCATCAGCTTGCCCGAGGGGTACGAGTCGAAGAAGGCCTGCGAAAGCGTGAGCATGTGCTCGAAGACGCGGCCCTTGAGGTCGCGCACTATGAGCAGGCCCAGCCTGGCAGTCACCATCACCTGCAGGTAGAAGACGGACATGGTCGTGGTGAAGAGCAGCGCGTAGAGCCCGGCCAGCGCGGCGGTCTGCCCGGTGGACCGGGCGGGGATCGCCACGTCTATCATCCGCCTGAGGATCAGCGGGCCGCAGAGCTCGCCCGCCACGCCAAGCATCAGGAGCCCCGCCGCCAGCGCGAACGAGCGCGCGTGCGTGCCGGCTATCGGCCTGAGGCCCCTCCACAGCACGCGCAGGGGGAACCTGCGTTGTGCGCGGTCGTCGTCATCGTCGAAATCGTCTTCGTAGAACATAGCAGCCTGTCCCGTCAGGGCCTGAGTTGAACAGTCGTGGGAACTGGTTCGACCCGGTGCGGCTGCCTTCAGCGGTCAGCCCGTGGGATGAAGCTGCGCTGAGGAAGCCCCCGCTAGAGACGGACGGAGATATTGGACATGTCGCGGCCTCCTTGCGAAAGATCGGGGAAATCTACGAAACAGACGGGGCTGCGGTCAACCCGTTCAGAGGACGGTCATGGCCTCCGCGGCCCGTGGATCGGCGGGGAAAGCCTCCAAGACGCCTCCGCCGGGAATGGCGACCGCGACCGGGCCGTCTCCCCGGTGCCTCGTGTAGAGGACGACGAGGGAGCACGCCAGCCCTTCCGGGACGCCGTCTCCGACGGGAACCGCGGAAGGGCCCGGGACGTCCCTCGGGGCGAAGGCCATCCCGGGTGACAGGGCTTCGAGGGCCGTGTTGTCGGCCTCGTCCCTTCCCATCACCAGGAACGAGGCGGGGCCCGCGCGGAGCATGCGCCCGTGCCGGATGAGACAGGCATTCCGCGGGGTCAGGAGGCCGGCCTCCTTCAGTGCGCCGAGCCTTCTGCTGTAGATGGGGTCGGTTAGCAGGCACCCCCCGGCGGGGGCGGGATACTCGAGGCCTCTCTCCGCGGCCAGCGCCATCTGCGGCTTGCGCCCGCGGCCGGAGATGCCCAGGAGCCCTGCGCGGTCGACGAGCCCCTCCCTCTCGGGCAGGGTGGGCTCGAGCAGCTTCGCCGAGAGGGGTCTCAGCAGCCTGTCCCCCGCGCCCGAGAGATTCGCGACGCGCCTGAGGGAGGGGGGGCTCTGCGACATAGGCCGCTGGCCGAGGACCTCGCCGGTGAAGACGAAGTCGTATCCATCATCCCGCATGATCTCCGCGAGCGCCCGGATCATCGCGGCGTGGCAGTCGATGCACGGGTTCATGCACGATCCGAAGCCGCTGGGCGGGGCGTCGAGAAGGGACATGATCACCGGGGTGAAGTCGATCCCGCGCCAGGGCAGGCCCAGCCGCGCGGCGCCCTCCCTGCCGTTCCGCTCGGAGAAGAACGGGCTCGAGAAGGTGACGAGGAGGAGATCCACGCCCTGGTCGGCCAGGACCGACGCGGCCAGCATCCCGTCGAGGCCGCCCGAGAATGCTCCTATCCCGCGGGCCCTGCGGGTCAACCTCGTCCCTCCATGATGCGCCATCCCCGGCTCCGGGCCAGCCCGGCGAGCTTCCGCCCGGGGTTCACGGCCACGGCGCCCCCGCAGAAGCCCATCACGTGGCGGTCGGCCCAGGAGTCGCCGTAGGCGGTGCATTCCGAAGGAGGGGTTCCCGACTCGCCGCAGAACGCCCTGACGATGAGGAGCTTGTCCTCCCCGAACGGGCGGGTGCCGCCGATCCGTCCGGTCAGGCGTCCGCCTGCGGCTTCGGGCACGCTCGCGAAGACGCGGGAGGCGCCGACCGCGCCGGCGAGCGGCTCCACGAGCCAGACGAGCGATGCCGAGAGCAGGAGCACCTCCGCGCCCCGCGACTTCATCCCGGCGAGCTCGGAAGCCATCGCGGGCCTGATGCGCGGCACCAGGACGGCCCGGGAGAAGCGCTCCGCCTCTCCAGCGGTCTCGGAGGCGCCGAGCCCCCTCAGGTATCCCCTGTTCCAGCCCGGCCCGTGCGCGAGGGTCGCAGCGGGATGCAGCAGGTAGCCCAGCAGGAAGCGTGAGAGGGCGGCCATTCCCGGCATCCGGCGCGAGAGCAGGTGCCCGAGGAACAGCCTCTCGGACGACCCGTCGAGAAGGGTCCCGTCGACGTCGACTATCGCTGTCGGCAATGCAGCTATGCCTGCTCCAGGGCCGGAGCCACCCTCACGCCCAGGCCCGAGCCCGGGCTGTTGTCGAACACCTCGACCACGTGCACGATGATGCCGGGGAAGAGCCTGGGGAACTCGCCGTGGAAGTAGGAGTGGGCCAGGTTCGTGTACGTCACGAGATCCCTGCTGTACTCGGGGGCCTGGTCGTCCTCCGGGTGCACCAGCTCGGCCACGCCCCTCACCTCGAACGAGGTGCCGTCGAGGTAGACCAGCGAGGTGGCAGGGTTCTCCATGACGTTCAGGAAGGTGTGGGTCTCGAAGTTCTCGGTGGAGTAGAGCTCGAGCGTGATGAGCCTCGTGGCGTCGAAGTTGGCGGCGTCGGAGTAGAGGGATGTCAGGGTCGCGAGCTTCTCGGGCATCGGGGCCTCGGTGGTGTCGCGCATGTGCTGGATCAGATCCTTGACCCTGTCCCTGGTCGGGCACATGCCGATGCCCTTGTAGGCGTTGTTTATGGACAGGAGGCTGTCCCTGCGGCGCACGGAGTAGGTGGCCATGGCGGCGTTGTGCGGGCCTGCGAGCGAGGGGCCCGATCCGCCGCCTCCGCCCATCATCGCGGAGATCGAGGCCAGCATCTCGAGGCGGGCCCCGAGGTTCCAGTCCATGAACGCCCCCGGCAGGGGCGTGCGGGGATAGTCGGCCCAGGCCCCGTCGACCTTCGCGCCGACGATGCCCTCCGCCTCGCGGGAGAGATCGATGTTCCTCTGCCTGAACAGGCCTGACTCCCAGTGCTCGACCGGGCCCTGCTCCCACTCGCCGGCCGAGGCCCGCCCTCCGAGCATTCCCCCGGCAACCGAACCCAGAACCGCAGCCGCGCCGGCCTTCCCGGCCTTCCTGAAGAACTGCCGCCTGTCCATGCCTGTCTCCTCTCGAGCATGCTTCCCCGGAGGGAGGTTCTCCGCTATTTTCCCTGACACTTATCACTATCACGAGGGAGCGCACTTGTCCAGATTGACCGAACTCGCATCATCGGGGCGCTATGTCGAACTCGAAGGCCTCTGGCTCGATTCCCTGTCGGGCGGGCTCGACCCGGACGAAGCCGCCGGGGTCTTCCGGATACTGGTCGGCGCGGGCGAGCACGACCGGGCCGACGATCTGCTGGAGGTCGCCCTGGGCGAGACGGACGGCACCCCCGCGGCCTTCGCGCTCCTCGAACGGGCGGCTCCTGTGTTCGGGGCCAGCGAGGTCCTGCGCCCCCACCTGATAGAGATGATGAGAGACAGGCACCTTATGCTCGGCCCCCTCGAGCGTTTCATGGAGGATTCCCGCATCCTGAAGCCGGGATGCATCATTTCGGAGGCCTGGCACAGGCTCTCCTGGCTGCTGCGGTTCGACGCGGGGAACTGGGTCCTGCACGCCGTGCACGGGCCCGGCAGGATCCTGCGGATCACGCGGACGCATGCCGCGGTCGACTTCGGCGCCAACCGCGCCATGGAGATGCCGCTGGACAGCCTGCTCGAATCTTGCTCCCCCGTCTCTCCGGACGGAGTCGCGGTGCTGAGGCGGGTCGACCCGGCGGCCTTCTCGGCCCTCTGCGCCGAACCGGCCGTCCTCCTCGCTCGGCTCCTCGACGAGAACGGGGGCACGGTCGACAGGGCCTCTCTGGGCCCGGTGCTGGGCCCGCATGCCGCCGAGATCTGGAGGGCTCTGAGGGATGCAGCGAAGACCGCCGAGGGGCACATCGAGAGCCCCGAAAGGATCGAGAGGCTCCAGGGGGGCGGCCTCGAGGAGGCTCTGCGTGGAGCCTTGAGCTCGAGGCAGCCTCTGTCGGAGAGGGTTGCGCGAATGAACGCGCTCCTGAAGGCGGCCCTGCCGGAAGAGCAGCGCATGGCTTCCGGGGCCCTCCTGGCCGACATGCCGGATCTCCGGAGCGTGGAGGCCGGAGCGAGGTTCGAGCTCGTCTGGACCCTCATCCAGGCGGCGGGCGAGGAGGAGGGAGGCCGTCTGGCGGAACTCGTCGACCCGCTCACGTCGCGCGCCCTCCAGGCCCTGTCGGAGATATCCGCGCCCAGGTGCAGGAGGGACTTCCTCTCTCACTGGACGAGCATCGTCGAGCCGCCTGCGCTCGAGGACATGACCAGGCAGCTCGCTCCTGGCCAGAGGCAGGCCCTCCTGGATGCGGCCGCGGCCACCCATCCCGGCTGGGCGGAGACCTTCCTCCGGGGGCTCGTCTTCGGCGGGACGGATTCCGACCTCCTGCTCTGGGCATCGTCGGTCCTCCTCGATGGCGTGGCCGGAGATCCCGGGGACAGGGCGGCCATCATCCGCACCGCCCTCGACGTGATCCCCAGGGGAAGGGCCGAGAACCAGCGCAGGGCTGCCAGGACGATCGTGGAGCGCGCAGGGGAAGAACTGAGGGCTCTCCTGAAGAGCCTCGACGCCAGGAAGCTCTCGAACCTCTCGGACCTGCTCGGCGAGTGCGGACCGGCCCACGAGGCAGGCCTCTGCCTCGAGATCCGGCGCGAATCCTCCGGTAGGTCGGCGGATTCCGGGAGGACCTACTATTTCTGGGAGTCGGACTTCGTCTTCGACAGCCCGTCAGCTATAAGGAGGAGGGCCGAGGCGATCGAGAAGCTGCGGACTGTCGAGATCCCGGCCGCCGCGGCCACGGTTGGCGAGGCGGCCTCCCACGGCGATCTCTCCGAGAACGCCGAGTACAAGGCCGCCCTGGAGCGAAGAGACCTTCTCCTGGAGAGGATGTCCAGGTGGTCGGAGGAGTTCGGCCGCCTGAGGCCCTACCCGATGGGCGACCTGTCGGCGTCGGTCAGCTCCCCCGGCACCGGCGTCAGGCTGTCCGGCGACGACGGGACCGTGGAATTCCTGCTGGTCGGCCCCCTGGAGGCCAGACCCGAGGAGGGGCGCGTGAACTACCTGGCCCCGCTGGGGTCGGCGCTCCTGGGCAGGCGCCGGGGCGAACTGCTGGAGCTGCCGGGGCGCACCGGCCGGTTCACGGTCGATTCGGTGAGGATTCTCGCGGAGGGCGACCTGCCTTGATCTGCTCGCGCTGCGGAACCCGGTCCGAGGCTCCCGCGGGAGCGTTCGGGGCGGTCTGCGAAGGCTGCGGAACCTACCTGCACACCTGCGAGCAGTGCAGGCTCTACGTCGCGTCCTCCGGGATGTGCGCCTCCTCCACGGCCGAGCAGCCCGCCGATCCGTCGCACAGGAACTTCTGCGAGGAGTTCGAGCCGCTGAACGCCCGAAGGGCCGGTGAAGGCCCGGGACCGGCCGGGGACGACCCGGCTTCGAGGTTCCGCAGCCTCTTCGGGGGAAGAGGCTGAGCATGCCCCCGGGCCGCTTCAGTCCCGGCGGCCCCGCACCCGCCGTCAGGATGAGCCCCGCCTGGGCGGCCGCGATCGTCGCGGCTGCGCTTCTCTACATGTGGCTCTACACGGCTGTTCCGAAGAACGTCAGGCTCGCGGGCGCCGCGTGTGCCGTCGCGGTGCCTGCAGTGCTCCTGATGCGCCCGCGGGCGGCAGGGCTGCTCTATGCCGCCCCGCTCGTCTTCGGCCTCGGGAACTCCGACTTCACGCTCGGCCCCTTCCATCCCACGGCCGCCACCCTCTTCTCCGCGGCGGTGACGATCCTCTGGCTCCTCGAGAAGATCGTGTGGGACGAGCCCTTCCACGTCCCGCGCCGCACCGGCCTGGGCATCGCCGCGGCCGCCCTGGCGGTGCAGGCCATGAGCATAGCGGTCTCCGTACAGGTCGTCGGCCAGCACTTCTGGAATGCGGTGCGCGAGGGGACCAGCCTCTTCCTCTTCATGCCCGTCGCCCTGGTGGCGGTGGACCAGGCAAGGACCCACGGGCAGGCGATGAACCTCGCACGGAGCATCGTCCTGTCCCTGCTAGTCCTCGCCGTGGCAGGGATCGTCCAGTACCTCGGCATCTCCGGGTTCAGCAGGGTGGACGTCGAGATAGGATACGTCTACAGGGGCAGGATCGAATCCACCTTCCCCGGGGCCAACGTGTTCGCGGGCTTCCTCGAGCTGACGGTGCCGCTGGCGCTCGGGATGCTCATCCACGAGAAGTCCAGGGGATGGAAGGCAGCCTCGTTCGCGGCCTTCGCCGCCGGTTTCACGGCCACCCTGTTCACCTTCTCGCGGGGCGGGTTCCTGATGACCGTTCTCGGTTCGATGCTGGTCCTGGTGACGAGGTTCAGGAACAGGCCGGCCTTCCCGGCCCTGTTCGCCGCAGCGGTGGTGTACGTCATGGCCAACAACGCGGGCACCTTCGCCAGGCAGCTCAGCCTGGTGACGGCCCCGTCCGACGTCGTGAGCCAGCCCACCCTCGTGCACAGGTACATCACATACAGGAGCTTCTGGAACACCTTCCTCGCACACCCCTGGACCGGGGTGGGCTGGGGCGCCCTGGGCTTCTTCACGGGCAGGACGGAGATCTACACGTTCTGGGACATCAGGCACACCATCTCCACCACGGACATCCCGTATTTCGGGGGCGGCAACAGCCTCTTCCTGAACCAGGCGGTGAAGGGCGGGATCTTGTCGATAGCGTCGCTGATCCTCCTATGCCTTGCCGTCCTCCGGGCCATCGCCTCTTCAGCGGGAAGGACGAGAGGCCTGCCGGAGATCGCGGCGGCCTGTGCACTGGTCGGTTTCGCCGGGCACCAGCTCGTCGACCATCTGCTGAGATGGCCGCAGATAAACGCTTTCTTCTGGCTGCTGGTCGGCACTATGATCGCCCTGGCATACTCAAGGGCGGACGCTGACGCCGGTGGGGGCCCCGCGCCGGGGGCCGGCGGCGTGCCGGCGGAAATGCCCCGGGGAGCATAGATGGGCCGCGAGAAGGGCATCAGGCTGGATGGCGCCTATTCAGCCCTGAGCCTCGCATGCGACTCCCTTTCCATCGCCGTGGCTGTGGTGCTCGCGAGCGTTCTCAGGCACGGGCCGGAGTCGATCCGGAACTTCCTGCCCCTCGTCGGCACCTGGGGCTTCTACTCGGTAATCACCCTGCTCCTGTCCGACATGGAGAGCGTCTACCACGCCAGGACCAGCGTCAACCGCTCGCTCCTTGCCTACCGTCTGATACGGATCGCCCTCATCGTTACAGTCCTCTACGTCATCGCGGCCTTCGTCTTCAGGCTGCCCTCGGGCTGGTTCCTGCACAGCCGCCTCGTGATCGCGACGACGTTCCTGTTCTGGTGCATCGTCTCGTTCCTGTTCAGGCTCGGCCTGCCCTCCTTCGTCGTGCTTCTCTCAAGGCTCCGCATCCTCCGCATCCCGGACGTCCGGATCCTGGCTTGCGGCGATCCGGAGGTCGTGCCGAGGGTGAGGGCGATGCTCGACAAGTCGCCGCTGTACAGGCGGTTCCTTCACTTCATCCCCTGCCCGGTCGAGGCCCCCGGCGACGTTGCGGGAAGGCTGAGGCACTACGTGGCGCAGATGCGGGAATGCGGGTGCGACGACCTCTGCATAGCCGAGGACGGGATGGACTTCGACACGGTCGCGCCCTTCATCATCGAGTGCTTCGAGCAGGGGATCTCGCTCAGCATCTACTCGTCGTTGTTCGAGACCCTCGGCTACTACGACTCCTGGATCAGCTTCCCCGAGAGGCCGGCACTGGTGTTCTTCACGCCCCCCATGTCGAAGGCGGGCGAGGCGGCCTGGCGCATCCTCGACATCGTTCTCTCATCGCTCGCCCTGCTGGCCCTCCTCCCCCTCTTCGGCCTCGTGGCGATGCTGATAAGGATCAACAGCCCGGGGCCGGTGTTCTTCCGGCAGAAAAGGGTCGGTCTGGGCGGCCGGCTCTTCGTCTTCTACAAGTTCCGGTCCATGCGCAACACAACCTCGTCCAACGTGAAGGCGCACAAGGACTACTTCGCGAAGTACGCCCGCGGCATCGCGGCCGACTCGGAGAGCGACTCGGGCTTCAAGCTCAGGGACGACAACCGCGTGACATGGACCGGCAGGATCATCCGGAAGACTTCGATCGACGAACTGCCCCAGTTCCTGAACGTCCTCAAGGGGGACATGAGCCTGGTCGGCCCGCGCCCGATGATGTTGGACCAGCAAGACCTTTATCCCGGAAGCGCCTATTACGCCCTGCGGCCCGGCCTGACCGGAACCTGGCAGATTTCCGACCGCAACCAATCCACTTTCGCCCAGCG
>JAKLEF010000370.1 GCA_022703195.1 Candidatus Fermentibacterota bacterium
GAGACCGGGGTCCGACGCCATCACCGCGAGCCTGTCGGCCAGGGCCCCTGCATCCTTCTGCGGCACCATCCAGCCGTCCCGTGACTCGCGCACCAGTTCCGAGTTCCCCCCGCCATCGGTGCATACCACGGGGAGCCCCGCAGCCATGCACTCCATGAGGAAATTCGACATGCCCTCCCCGAGGGGCGAGAGGAGCACCCCCGCGTCCGCTTCGGCGAGATATGGCATGGAGTCGGCAGCCCGGCCATGGAAGCACAGCGCCTGGAGGCACCCGGCGGCGCGTGCCCTCTCCTCCAGGATCTCCCTGTCCGGCCCGTCGCCCAGCAGGTCGAAGCGGAACCTCCCGGGGTGCCCGCTCTCGAGGATGGCTGCGGCGTCTATCAGAGTAGCGAAATCCTTGTGCCCCGACATCGATCCGGCCATGACGCACACGAACGGTTCGTGCGAGCCCGGAGCGGCATGGATACCCTCCACCCGCCTGGCGTCGAAGCCGTTCCTGATCAGCCTGGCCTTCCTCGCGGGGATCCTCCAGGCCGAGAGCCCCGACTCGCTGTTGCCGGTGCAGAGATCGCCGAGCCTCGCCGCCAGGAGCAGCCGAGCGCGTTTCCCGCGGGGGAGCGTGCCCATCCTGACGAGGCCCGTGACGTGCGCCACACCCGACTCCCTGGCAGGGATGCACATCAGCGAGGCCGATATCCAGCCCCATGAGTGTATCACGGAGGGGTGGAAGCCGGTAGCGAGCGAGAAGGCGGATCGTATGGCACCGAACGGATCCCTCCCGTCTCCGGGGGCGGTCACGAGCCTCACCCCGAGATCCTCGATCGCCCTGGCATACGGTCCGCCGTGGAGCGCCCAGACCGCAACCTCGGCCCTCCCGGCGAGGCCTTCGCAGAGCATGTGGAACTGCCGCTCGGCCCCTCCCGGGCCGAGGCCGTCTATGGCGAGCAGGACTCTCAGAAGGCAGCCTCCGCCCGGCCGTTTCCGGTCATCGGTCCTGCCCCGGGTTCCGCCACCCGAAGTGCTTCTCGAACTCGAACACCGGGGGGAAGGAGCCGAAGCCGGTCAGCAGGGATCCGTCGCTCTCGAAGACGGTCTCCACCTCCCCGGGAGGGCAGGGGGCGAGGCCCATGGGGCTCTCGAACCCGCCCTTGAGCAGCGGGATGTCCATCGGATCGAAGCCCGCCGCTGCGGCGGAGACCGCATCCACGGCGAGCGGGGAGCATCCCGCCAGGATCAAGCCCGACGGCGCCGGATCGGCATCGAGGGGGCCGTTGCCCTGTCCGCCCACGATCCCGTCTACCACGTTGAAGAACCTGCGGCGCGGGGTGTCGCCCATGACTCCGTCACGCCCGCAGTATGTGATTATGGCCGCCAGATCGAGCACCATGCGCCAGGTTGTGTCGTTGCCGTGCCAGTTGCCGCTCCTGACCACCTCGCGGGTGGACCCGAAAATGCCGTATCCCAGAGGCTTGAGCATCCTTGCCGCGGTCCCGGCCGCCCTGCCTCCGCAGAGCACGATCCTCTTCGCTGCCTTCACCGC
>JAKLEF010000371.1 GCA_022703195.1 Candidatus Fermentibacterota bacterium
ACGATGCTGCTTTCGTCGCCAGCGACGAGGCACGGAGGTGCGCTTGCATTCACACACGAGCAGCCGGACACAAGGGTGATCGACGTGTAACCAGATCGGAATAGCTTCTTGCGAGGTGGGACAATGAAGACGGGACTGCTTTACCTGGAACTGGTCTTGAGCGTGCTATGGGCAGGTGCGGCCTATGGATCCTCCGAGCCTCAGGGGGTCCCCTGGGGTGAATGGAGATTCGCAGATGACTTCGATCCGGCCCACGAGACTGCGGCCGACAAGTCATCGGATCCCGACAGTCTGATCCGTCGCAATCCGGCGAGCGCCGCGATCCGTGTCTCTGCGGGCAAGGTGATCTTCACCCAAACCGGTCCGGACGACTTCCTGCGGGTGGACGTCGACGATCTGGCAGAGAACGGCGGGGGTGGCTACGTGAATGAGTACACCATGATTTTCGACGTCAAGGCCATGGGCGCCGACTGGCTGCCCATCTACAACACAGGCTACAATAATTACAACGCTGCGGATTTCTGGGCTGCCGCGGATGGGTCTGTCGGCTCGGGCTCCTATTCGGCTCCCGGGGTGCTCCCGCTGGAGACGTGGGTCCGTCTTGTTGTCGTGCGCAGGCTGGAGGGCGGCAGTTGGGTGCGGGATGTCTACGCCGACGGTGCGAAGGTGTTCGACAACCTCGGCGCCGAGGTGCTTGACGACAACAGCAGCCTGTACACGAACGCCCAGCAGAATGAGGGACAGTTCACGATCCTCTCGGATGCGGACGCCACGCCCTACGCCGGGTGCGAACTCGATAACTTCGCGTTCGTGGCTGCTGCGCTGTCGGATGAGGAGATCGCAGATCTCGGCGCCTACAGGACCCAGGGCATCTTTGGCGTCATGGGTCTGGCATCCGAGCCCGTGCCTGCGGATGAGGCGACGGATGTTCCTCACGACCGCGACCTGAGCTGGATACCGGCCGAGACAGCCCGGACACATGACGTATACCTCGGGACTGCCTGGGATGATGTCAACGACGCCGACCGGGCTGATCCCAGAGGCGTGCTCGTCAGCCAGGACCAGGCGGATGCCGTGTACGATGTGGGTGATCTGCTCGAATATGGGCGGACCTATTACTGGCGGATCGATGAGGTCAATGGCGCCCCCGACTATACTATCTTCAAAGGCGACGTGTGGAGCTTCACGGTCGAGCCGTATGCCTATCCGATCACCAGCCTGACTGTCAAGGCACTCAGCGAACAACCGACTTCGCCCGCGATCAGGACGATCGACGGCTCCGGGCTTGACGAATTCGACCAGCACGGCGTCGATTTGAAAACCATGTGGGGGGGCGATCTGCCGAACTGGATCCAGTACACATTCGACAAGGAATACGTCCTGGATGATCTGCGGGTCTGGAACGCCAACTCCATCGTCGAATCGTGGATGGGTCTGGGCGCCAAGGACGTCACCGTCGAGTACTCCACCGACGGCCAGACCTGGACCGCGATCGAGAACGTGCCCCAGTTCGCCCAGGAGACCGGCACGGC
>JAKLEF010000372.1 GCA_022703195.1 Candidatus Fermentibacterota bacterium
GGGCGGCACAACACTCGACTACGTCTGGCAGGATGGCGACACATGGAGGTTCCTGGCCTGGGCCATCCTCGACTCCGAGAACGGCGAGGGGTACGAGGCCATGGCGCTCACATCGGGCTTCATGCCCGACCAGGCTCCGGCCTCGGGCTCGATCGTCACCCTCCCGCTCGACCCTTCGATGAGAGAGGCCCTCGAGGACAGGCTGGCCTCGGCCAGGCTGGTCAGGGAGGCCACGGATCAGCACGGAGCGGGTCGTGAGGAGGAGTCGGAGGCGAGCCTGCGGGAGGCCATGACGGCCGATCCCGGCTGGTCGGTGCCGCGTTACGACCTGGCGCTGCTCCTCATCGGCAGGATGGATGCCGGCTCCGCACGGGCGGTTCTCGAACCGGTGTCCGGGAAGCCCAGGGCCGCTTTGCTTCTCGGTCTCATGGCCTGGGAGGAGGGCGACGTGATGGCTGCGAGGGCCAGGCTCGAGGCCGCCGTGGCCGCGGAATACCCTCCCGCCGAAGCCCTGGCCTCGGCTGCCATCGCGTACATGGTCACGGGAGAGGACTACCTGGCCGGCAGGCTCTGGACGAGGCTGCTGCAGGACGCATCGGCTCCCAGCGAACTGAGGCTCATGGCAGTGCGCTTCTGCCTCGGCATGTACGAGCCGCTCCCCCCCGGGTCCGACGGCTTATAGGAACCGGCCGGCGCCCGCTATCCTGCTGAAGAAGTAGGGATTGGCCAGGGACTGCCGGACTACTCCCCGGCTCGACGAGGCGTGGACGAAGAACCCGTCGCCTATGTAGATGCCGCAGTGTGATATGCCGCTTCCCGACGTGTTGAAGAAGATGATGTCGCCGAACCTCAGGTCGCCGGGCCGGACCTGCCGGGCCGCCTCCGCCTGCGTGCTCGCGGTCCTGGGGATCGCGATACCCATCTCTGCGAAGACCGCCTGCGTGAAGCCAGAGCAGTCCACGCCGTCCTTCGTCTCCCCCCCGTACCTGTAGGGAGTCCCGATCCAGCCCTCGATGATGTCCATCATGCGCCTGTCGCCGCCCGTCACCGGCTCCCCGGCGCTCGAGGAGACCCCGGCTGACCAGGCGGCCCCCCTGCAGTCGATCCCCCCGCCCGTGTAGACGGGGGCCGGGGAGCACGCGGCCAGGGCGAGGAGAGCCGCGAGCGGCGCACCGGACATGAACGGGCCGGGGCGATCCCTCATCAGTGCCTTATCACCGTGTCCCTCCCGGGCGGGACGGTGTCGGGGCAGTCGAGGTTGTAGTGGAGGCCCCGGCTCTCGCGCCGGAGTAGCGCCGAACGGACGATTATGCCGGCCACGTCGCAGAGGTTCCTCAGCTCGAGCAGGTCCTTCTGGGGCAGGAGGGACCAGTAGTCCTCCTCGACCTCGCGCGAGATCACGTCGAGTATCCGGAGCGCCCTGCGCAGCCTGCGGTCGGTCCGGATGATGCCCACGTAGTCCCACATGGTGCTCCTCACGGCTGCCCAGTCGTGATCGATCAG
>JAKLEF010000373.1 GCA_022703195.1 Candidatus Fermentibacterota bacterium
TTCGTCATCGGCACCGAGAGGCACGAGGCCCGGCGGATCGACAGGCAGCTCAGGGGCCGCAGCGGCAGGCAGGGCGATCCCGGCGCGAGCAGGTTCTACCTCTCTCTGGAAGACGACCTCTTCAGGCTCTTCGCATCCGAGCGCATGATCGACTTCCTCAAGAAGAACGGCGACAAGGAGGGGGAGGTCATTGAGCACCCGATGCTGACCAAGGCCATCGAGAAGGCCCAGAAGCGGGTCGAGGAATACAACTTCGGCATCAGGAAGCACCTGCTCGAATACGACGACGTGGCCAACAAGCAGCGCGAGGTGGTATACGCCAGGAGGCTCCAGGCCCTCACCGGCGAGGGGCTGACCGAGGAGGTCCGGGAGATGGTCTCGGCCACTGCCGGCTTCGTGCTCGAGGAGCACATCCCGGACGGAACCGAGCCCGAGGAGTGGAACCTCGACAGGGCCAGGCTCTCGCTCATGGAGCTCTCCGGGGTGTCCATCGGGCTGGAAGGTCTTCCGGAGCGAACGGACGATCCCGTGGAGGCCAGGAGGATCGCCGTCTCCCGGATCATGGACTTCCTCCGCATGAAGGAGGAGCGCCTGGGCGCCCCGCTGATGAGGGAGCTGGAGAAGTGGTCCGTCCTTCGGTCGATTGACGTCAGGTGGAGGGAGCACCTCTACGAGATCGACCATCTCAAGGAGGGCATAGGTCTCAGGGCGTACGGGCAGAGGGATCCGCTGGTGGAATTCAAGAAGGAGGCATTCGGCCTCTTCGAGAACCTGCTGGACGAGATCGACAAGCTGGCTGTGAAGCAGGTGCTGTCGCTCTGGCCGCAGCAGGCCGCCCCCCTGAGGAGGGAGGGCCTGCCCGCGGGAAGGGCGTATCAGCCCGGCCTTGCCAGGCCTTCCGCCCCGCCCGATGCGCCGGGGGCCGGACCAAGGGGCGGAGCCGAGCCGCAGGGCGCGCCCGGGCCCGTCCAGACTGTCCGCAGGGAGGTCCCCAAGGTGGGCCGGAACGACCCCTGCCCCTGCGGCAGCGGGAAGAAGTACAAGCACTGCTGTGGAACCGGGGTGTGAAGCCACGAGAGGAGGAGTTGTCATGTCAGAGCGCGGTGGAGAGGTCTGGGCCTTCCTCGCGGGTGCATTCATAGGAGGCGTCGCTGCGCTCCTGTTCGCTCCCGCCAAGGGATCGGAGACCAGGGCGAAGATCAGGCAGGCCGCCGAGGATGCCTACTCCAAGGGCGAGCAGCTCGTGGAGACAGGCAAGGTCGAGGCCGACAAGCTGATATCCAAGGGCCGCGAGAAGCTGGAGAGCTTCGCCCAGAAGTGCGAGGAGAAGGCGGTCCAGTAGTGCCCGGGCGCCGTATCCCGGCCTCCGGCCGGGAAGGCGGGACCGTCGCGATATGGGGCGACGGCGCGGTCGGCATCGGCCTCGCCGCCGCCCTTTCCGCGGATCTGGACGTCGTCCTGGTCGGGCCCGACGGCAGCCCCGACGCGGAGATGCAGGTCGAA
>JAKLEF010000374.1 GCA_022703195.1 Candidatus Fermentibacterota bacterium
TCGCCGAGCCCCTCCGCCGCGGGCAGCATGGCGTCGAAGAGCTTCATGTTGCCGGGCGCCTTCACCTCCCGCCCGGTGGCACGGTGGGCGAAGATGTCGCCGACCTTGCCGATCGTGACGACGTCGCGGCCGGCCGCCGCCGCGCGGTCGCGCACCTCGAGGAGGAGTTCCCTTGTGTTCTGAGAGATCATCGCTAGCTCCTCTCGCCGGTGACGACGCCGTCGAACCTGACCACCGGCACGCCGTGCCCGAGCTGCATCACCTGGTTGGGCTCGCCCTTCCCGCAGTTGTCCACCTGGCAGACCACCCAGGTCGACTCGTCGCCGACTGCCGAGAGCGAATTGTAGAACTCCAGGGTGTGGCCCTGGTAGGTGGGATTGCGGAGTATCCGGGTCCGCCTGCCGTCCTTGACCTCCCAGGCGATCTCGCACCCGAAGTGGAAGTGCTCCCGGTTGGAGCCGATGGACCAGGATGTGGGATTGTCGAGCACGATCCCGTCGCGCGTGGAGGCGATGATGTCCTCCAGCGTGCCGTCGGTTCCCGGCAGGATGTTCACGTTGGTCATCCTGTCGATGGGAGCCCTGTAGAAGGCCGTCGCCCTGGCGGCCCCCCCGCTCCCGTCGAGGATCCGGCGCCCCGCCCTGTCGTTGGCCTCGTTGACCATCGCGCGCGAGGACAGCACGTTGACGAGGAGCCCCCTGTCTATGAGGAGGTAGTCCTTCTCGGGCGTGCCGTCGTCGTCGTACCCGAAGGTGCCAGGCGAGTTCTCGATGCCCCCGAAGGAGCTGACCGAGAGCTTCTCGCTTCCGTACCTGAGCGTTCCTATGGAGTCGAGCGTCACGAATGAGCCCCCGGCGAACGAGAGCTCGTACCCCAGGATCCTGTCCAGCTCCAGGGGATGGCCGATGGTCTCGTGCACCTGCAGGTGCCCCTGCCCGGGCAGGAGTATCACGGAGCGCTTCCCGAACTCCAGGCTGTCGGCCCCGAGCAGGGCCGAGAGCTCCGACTTGATCCTGTCGGCATGCCCGCCGAACAGCCCGGGGTCCCTGAGCATCTCCCAGCCACGCGTGCCGCGCCCGGTAGTGAACAGCGTCATGGAGCGCCTCTGCATGCGCCCTTCCACGTCCAGGGCCATTATGACCATGTTCGCGAACACGTTGGCGGTGTGCTTCGTGATCTCCGAGCCGTCGCTGTTCAGGAACAGCACGTGCCTCTTCGTGAACCCGGCCGACACCATGCGGCGGGCGATCCAGTCCTCCCCGAGCCTGGCGTCGATGTCCACGAGGAAGGCCAGCTTCTCGTCCAGCGGGACCCCGAACGGATCGGTCTCCACGGGCGACCTGTAGGAACCCCTGACCGCGGACACCCTGCCCATCCGGAGGGGGACGCTCAC
>JAKLEF010000375.1 GCA_022703195.1 Candidatus Fermentibacterota bacterium
CCGGTGTCGGAGCCATCGAAGAACCACACCGGGAGTTCGGCGTCACCCGGGATGTACCCTGCGGAGACCGAGCCGTAAGCGCTCCAGCCCCGGAGGCTCCAGGATACGTGCGGGGCCGCCTCGTACATCGCGGCCGAGAGAGGGGCGTACTCCTCGGCCCGCCTCTCGTATGCAGCGAGGATGCCCGGCTTGAAGCCCGAGCCGGCCTCGACGGACGGGTCGACCTCGAAGCGGAGCCCGGTCCTCCTCCGCGGCGAGTACAGCTCCTCGTCGATCCTCCAGTATTCCGCGGCCCAGGCTGCCTCCAGCGCCTCCTCCGGGACCATCCGGCCCGAGAGTTCGATCCGCGCCTCCCTGTCCTCCCTGGCGCCCGTGCCGCTGTAGACCGTGCGGTCCAGGGAGATCCCGCCCCGCAGCCGCAGCAGCCTGACGGTCCCGGCGCCGCGCCAGGACGGCGAGACTTCGAGGGAGTAGCCGCCCGACCCGCTGCCGAAGGCGCCGGCCAGGAGGAAGGTCTCCAGCCTGCCTCCGGCGTCGCGCGACAGGAGATCGGCGGAGCCCTCGACCGAGTAGCCCAGGGATCCTCCGGTTAGGAACTCGGCCTCGAGCGAGGCCTCCTCGGTGACGGTCCCCCCGCTGCCCGGCGTGTAGTACACGTCCCAGTCGCCGTCGGGATCCGGGTAGTACTCGCCGGTCTCCTCGTCATAGCTGTAGGAGCCCTCGCCCTCGCCGACGTACCTGTAATGGATCTCCATCTCTGTCGAGAGCGTGCCGGACCCGGAATAGACGGCATGGAACCAGCCCCCCGTGCCGGAGGCGGAGTAGTCGGCCTCGAAGGCGTCGGCCTGGGTTGAGCCGCCGCTCCGCCAGGAGCTCGTCGAATGCTCGAACGACCCGGTGAACCGCCGGCCCGCGGCCGTGTTCCCCGTTTCGAGCCTCCCGCGGATGGTGCGGAAGGGCAGTTCGACGAGGCCGTCGCGCCAGTCCCTCTCCATTTCGAGCCAGACGCCCGACTCCCAGCCCGGCAGGGAGATGAGGGCCTCGGTCCAGCCCGTGGCGAGCCTGCCCGCCAGGCTGTCGGGCCAGCTCTCGTCGCGGAGGCCCGCCCCGATGCCGGGACGGACGGAGCCCGAGGCTGCGGCGAGCCCGAGGGCTCCCTCGAGGCAGCGGCCGTCGGCGAGCGACGGGGTCCCGCTCCTCCCCGCGCCCTCCAGGCCGGCATCCAGCAGCAGGCCGCCGAATGCGGGGCTCGCCGAGACCGAGCCCCTTCCGATCCTGCCGCCGCTGTCGGCCAGCAGTATGCCGCCTG
>JAKLEF010000376.1 GCA_022703195.1 Candidatus Fermentibacterota bacterium
ATGCTTCGTCGACTACGAGTACCAGTCCGGCTGGCAGGGCGGGCATCCCTGGCAGGAGAGGCTCCACTGAAGCCCGGACGGATGGGTCGGGTTCGCGCGGGAGGCCTGCAGGGACTCTGCTCCATCGTGATGCTGGGATGCTCCTGTGTCCTGGACCCGGAGGGATCGGGCCCCGGATATCCGCTCGAATACGACTGCTCCTACAACACCGGCTCGATCGGCGGCCCCAACTCGTGTTCGTTCTCGTCGGACGGCCTGTATCTGGCCTGCGCATGCGACGGGGGGCTCCTGACCGCCGAACTGGGGAAGAATGAGGTGCTGATCCCGACCGGCAGGTTCCTGACCGATGCGGCCTTCTTCCGGGGTACGCACACTGTCTGCGCTGCCTCCGGTGAATCGCTCCTGGTGGCCGGCCCCGGCTCGGAGCAGTCCTGGATAGACGCAGGAGCGGGGGTTCTCTTCGTCGAGCCCTCCGGTGACGGAATACTGGCCGTGCTCGCCGACGGGTCGATGCTCCAGGCCGGCCGCGATCTCTCCATCACGAGGGTGAGGGCGGGTGACATACCCGTCGGCGCGCCGCTTTCGGCCATCGTCCTCGGCGGCGACCTCTTCCTGGGTTTCGCAGACAGCCTCGCCAGGCTGGATGCGGTCACGGGAACGGTCGAACTCACGGTCGGCACCATGGGAGCAGTCATGGACCTCTTCGACGCAGGAGCCGGCAGGCTGGGGGCTTCCATCCACGGCACGAACATGCTCTGGATCCTCGATCCTGCTGATCTATCGGCCGAACTGCTCGTCACGTTCCCCGGTTTCCCCGCCGAAGGCGCCGCCACTCCGGACGGCATCTACTTCTATGCAGGGGGTGACGCATCCCTGGGGCTCTATCTGGCTGCATCCTCGGGGGAGCTGGTCTGGTCCTCGCCCGGGTTCGGCGAAACGGCCGACCTGGCCTTCTCTCCCGACAGCCTCCATGTGATGGTCGCTTCCGGTTCGAACAACTCGATCCTCGTTATGGGATACTGAAGGCGATCCGCCCGGGTCGTCCCAGGGAGG
>JAKLEF010000377.1 GCA_022703195.1 Candidatus Fermentibacterota bacterium
ATGGGAGACCTCGAGACCCTGCACGGTGGCTGTCGCCCCGTTGTCGAACTGGCGGTACGAGCCCTGGCCGGGGTCCTCCCGCAGCTCGGTCCTCACCAGGTCGTCCATGGTGCGGTAGAAGACGGATGCTCCCATCTCGCCGCGGCCGGGGCATGTCCGGGAGAGACCTAGCGAGAAATCGGAGCATCGCTCGGGGTCGAGATCGGGGTTGCCCACGAACTGGCCTTCGCTCACGAGGATCGAATCCGTGCCGGGGTAGAGGAAGACCGGGCGGGGCATCCTGGAAACGCGCGAGTACTCGACGGTGACGGAATGATGGGCGTCGAGCCTCTGGACGACAGCCAGGGACATGTCCAGCCAGGTCTTCGCGGAGGCTTCGGTCGAGAGGCTCCCGCCGGGCAACGGGCCGCCGGTGTTCGCTCCCGGCGGAATGGGCATGGGTAGTTCCGTGAAGTCGAACGCGGGATCGAAGAAGCCCAGCCGCAGCCCGGGGGTCACTGCGAGACCGCCGGAGAGGTCGATCGCGTCGCTTGCCGAGAGGAAGCCCTCCTTCGGGGAGGCCTCCCATTCCTGGAAGGCCACGGTTGTCTGGGAGTCGAGCAGGGTGACGCAGGTCTCCTCCATGTCGTGCAGTATCAGACCTGAAGCGGCGGAGATGGAATGCCGCCCCGCGGCGAGGCTCCAGTCGAGCCCTGCGGAGAGCGCATCGTCCTCGGAGTCGTACCAGAGGAGGTCGCTCACGCCGCTGCGGACGAATCCGTCAGAATCGAGGATGAGTTCCGGAGGTGTGTAGCCCGCCCACTCCCACTCCTCGTCGAGGCCTTCGCCCAGATATCCCCCCGCGGGGTCGTCGATCCTCGTGTAGATCCGTGATCCGGT
>JAKLEF010000378.1 GCA_022703195.1 Candidatus Fermentibacterota bacterium
TCCTGGTTTCATTTCAGATCCCTGGTTTCAGATCCTTCAGATGCATCCATAAATCCATACGCGACAATACTATGAGCATATCTTCGGCCTGGCCGCCGATCACCGTCCGAACTCCGGCAGTGTTCCGTATTCTACACCCTCCGGCCCGGTCGTACAGGAGTGCCGGAGCATCATCCCGTGGATTTGGTGCGGGTTGGACGGGCCTGTTGCGGTAGCCTCTAGCATGTCTCGAATCCCGCGAAGCGGGATGAGTCCGGCGACAGCATGGTTCGCGCAGCGAACCTGCGAAGGGCGTGCCACTATCATCAGGCTGGAGAGAGTGCTACTAGCCCTTCGGGCGCGTCTGAGGATACTCGATCGGGCACTCTCGCGGTTCTTCAATTCCGCGCAGCGGGATTGATGGGTAGCGTAACAGCTGTTTTCAGCAGGAAAACAGCGAGTACGCGTGCGATCCCGTCGGGGATCCGACCGGGAGTGACAGGCTGGTGTCATGGCCTCTCGAAGCTCCTGCGAGACTTCAATTCCGCGCAGCGGAATTGATGGGTAGCCCGTCAGCATGGTTCGCGCAGCGAACCTGCAAAAGGGCGTGCCCTTCATTTCGGAAGACGCGGAACGGGTTGGATGGGCCTGTTGTGGGAGTCTCTCGCATGTTCGCTCCGCGAACATGCTGGCGACGCCGGAACTTCCCGCAGACGCGGGAAGTTCTGGTACGCCCGTCGCGACTC
>JAKLEF010000379.1:0-455 GCA_022703195.1 Candidatus Fermentibacterota bacterium
AAAACAAAGATAACCACCAGAAAATAAATGAGATTATTATACAACATAGGGAGTGCCTGCCCATCATCCTGTTCATGGTCACCGCTTTTTGCGGCCGGGAACCCGTGTGAAGGTGGAATAAATGCATTGCAAACGTATGCATGCCTCTGCCAATGCGCCAGAATCGTTTATGGTTTTGCCTCCTTTTCTTGGCCAGAGGCCCGATTTTCCGGAATATTGTGAAAATTTGTTGACCTTTTTCGATTCCTTGTTATTATATTACGTTTACCGTATCGTCCGGGCCTATAGCTCAGTTGGCTAGAGCCACCGGCTCATAACCGGTCGGTCCCTGGTTCGAGTCCAGGTGGGCCCACCATTTTTCAGGATGGACGGATCGAGTATTCCCCCTCGACCCCTCATCCACTCCAATTGCCTGACATTGAAAACATTGAGCAGTTATCGGCAACCATTGTTGA
>JAKLEF010000379.1:465-722 GCA_022703195.1 Candidatus Fermentibacterota bacterium
TCCTGCATACCGCCACCACCAGAGCCACCTGATTGCATACCTCTTTGAAAACGTTACGCAGCAACCGGCAGACATGGCTGACATATCAGGGGACATCGACACCGATGTCTGAAAAGAGGTACATCTCCAAAGATGTGCCTCTTTTTCTTTACAGAGTAACAGCGTGCCTACAGTCCGAGATTTTTTAACAATTCTCCAGCACATCACCCCGGAATACTTGGCCGAGGAGTGGGACAATGTCGGTCTTCTCGTCGGCG
>JAKLEF010000038.1 GCA_022703195.1 Candidatus Fermentibacterota bacterium
CACGGTGCCCCCGCCCAGCACCAGGTCCACGGCCGTCACCCTGACTTTCTTCCCGCCGCCTTCATCCACGATCGCGACGGAAGGCCGGCTGTTCTCGTCGTGCCGGAGGAACCGCACCCCGCGTTCGCGGGCTTCCGTGTACTTGCCCTCGCGGGCCCCGTAGGTGCGGATGTCGCGGTAGAGCACGTAGACGTTGATCGAGGGGTCGATGTCGAGGAGTTCGAGTGCGAGCTTCACGGATTCGCTGCAGCACGTGCGGCTGCAGTACCGCCTCTGCTCGTCGCGCGAACCGGCGCACTGGACGAGCACCACGTCCCTGGCCGGCGAGACCAGGGGGCCGCGCCTGCCGATCTCCTCCTCGAGCTCGCGCAGGGTCATCACGCGCGGGTCTTCCCCGTATCCGAAGCCTTCGGCTACGCGCGTCCTGCCGCCCGAGGCGATCACGGCCGCCCCGTGGGCGACCTCGACCACGGAACCGTCCTCGTGACGGATCGTGGAGACGAAATTGCCCACGAACCCGCTCACGTCGCTCACCTGCGAGTTCATGTGCACGGTGATGCGCTGATCGGCGAGCACCCGGCCCTCGAGGTCGGCGAGGAATGCGCCGACATCGGAGCCGTCGAGCGTTGTGCGCATGGCGCGGGCGTTGCCGCCGAGCTCGCCCGAGCTCTCCACCAGATGCACCCCGAAGCCCATCCCGGAGAGCATCGTGGCGCAGCTCATGCCCGCCACCCCTCCGCCGATCACCAGGGCGTTCCTGTCGACGCCCAGCTCCGCGCGTGACAGGGGCTCGAGCAGCCTGGCCTTCGCAACAGCCATCCCCACGAGGTCGATCGCCTTCTCAGTGGCCTTCTCCGGCTCGCCCTGGTGCACCCACGCGCACTGGTCGCGGATGTTGGCCATCTCGAACAGGTGCCTGTTGAGCCCGGCCTCCCTGATAGTCTCCTGGAAGAGCGGCTCGTGCGTCCTGGGAGTGCATGCCGCGACTACCACCCGGTTGAGCCGGTTCGCCGCGATGCTCTCCCTGATCCTGCGCTGGGTGTCCTGCGAGCAGGTGAACATGGCGTCCTCGGCCACCACCACGTTGGGCAGCCCGCGCGCCCTGTCCCTCACCGCGGTCACGTCCACCACGCTGCCTATGTTGATCCCGCAGCTGCACACCCACACGCCGATGCGGGGCCTTGCGCCCTTCGCAGGCAGCTCCCCAGGATACTCCTTCTTCGTCGCGAGAGTGTTCCGGGAGCCCGAGAGGAGGGCTGCCGCCTCTGCCGCCGCCGCGCTCGCGCCCGTCACCGTCTCGGGTATGTCCTTCGGGCCGGTGAACGCCCCCGCGGCGAAAACGCCTGGCACGGAGGTCGCCGACGGTGAGAAGGCCCCGGTTTCGCAGAACCCGTGCGCGTCGAGCGCGAGGCCGAGCCGGGCCGCCATCTCGCGGTTCGCGTCGCTCTGCACCATGCCCACGGACAGGACCACGAGGTCGAAGACCTCCTCGCGTATCCTCCCGTCCTCTGGATATCGCAGGATGAGCCCGCCGTCCGCGTCCTGGAGGATTCGGCCTGTCTCGGAGCGCACGAACCGCACGCCGTGCTCGTTCCTGGCGCGCTCGTAGTACCTCTCGAAGCCCTTGCCGTGGGTGCGCGCGTCGATGAGGAAGATCGTCGTGCCGAGTTCGCCCGGGGCGTGCTCGCGGGCTACCACGGCTTCCTTGATCGCGTACGTGCAGCAGACCGAGGAGCAGTAGCCGTTGTCCACCCTGTGGATGTCGCGCGAGCCCACGCACTGGATCCAGGCGATGTTCGCAGGCTCCCGGCCGTCGGAGGGCCTGACGAGCTTCCCGCGTGTCGGCCCCGAAGCGCTGAGGATCCTCTCGAACGCGATGCTGGTGATCACGTTGGGGAACGTCCCGTAGCCGAATGCCGGGAGCCTCCCCGCGTCGAAGGGCTCGAAGCCCGGGCAGGCCACCACCGCGCCGACGGAGAGTTCGAGGGTGCGGGGCTTCTCGTCGAGGTCGATCGCACCCGCGGAGCACTTCCTTGCGCACAGCCCGCAGCGCCTGCAGATGGCCTGGTCTATCTGGAACGCGGGTGGATAGGCCTGCTCGTAGAGCCTGTAGATGGCCTTCCTCTCCCCCATGCCGGAGTTGAAGGCGTCGGAGGTCTTCACCGGGCAGACCCTCGCACACTCTCCGCATCCCGTGCACTTCTCGACCGAGACGAACCGCGGGTTCTGCAGCACGGTGGCCGTGAAGGCGCCGGGCTCCCCCGACAGGGAGAGCAGCTCTGCGTTTGTGATGATCTCCACGTTGAGGTGCCGCCCGCACTCCACGAGCTTGGGCGACAGGATGCACATCGAGCAGTCGTTGGTCGGGAACGTCTTGTCCAGACCGGCCATCGTGCCGCCGATGGCACCCTTCCGCTCCACCAGGTAGACCCTGAAGCCCGAGTCGGCCAGGTCCAGCGCGGCCTGGATGCCCCCGACCCCTCCGCCGAGGACGAGTACCGCTCCGGTGGTATCTCTCGATGTCATCGGCGCCCGGCTCTCCTCAGCGATGGTGTGGTTGCCCGTTCGACGTCCCGGAGCCGGGAAGATAGCGATTTCGGCGGGGATCGGCCTGCCGAGGGAAACGTTGCCTCGATGCCATGCCCGTCAATGAGTTATGCAGTGTCGCAGCGTCATTTCCCTGCAACACTGAACATGATCGAAGCAAGCACAAGGTCTTCGGGAACGAGATGCGACTCTTCCGTTTCTCCAGGGAACTCCTGCATCGCTACCCCTCGTGCCGTAGAAACCATCTCGGCATGTCGTCATCTGCAGCAAGGATCGTCACGATGCCCGCAGGGTCAATCTCGGTAGTCTGCATCAATCGACAGACACCGGATATCCGCAATAGAGTCCGCCCGGCTTCCCTCACAGCGAACTGCCTCCAACCGGCACTGGACGGTCGATGCCTATTCTTGTACAATAATCCTGTACAAGAAAGGAACGGAATGACTGTAACGACCTATTCCGATGCCAGGGCGAGACTGGCCTCCCTTTGCGACCTGGCTGCCTCGACGAGGGAGCCCGTGATCATCACTCGCAGATCCGCCGAAGACGTGGCTCTCGTCTCAGCCGCCGAACTCTCCAGTCTGCTCGAGACCGCTCATCTCCTCAGGTCTCCGGAGAACGCCCGGCGTCTCCTCGATGCCCTGCAGCGGGCCCTCTCCGACGATGTGCCACCGATGAACCTCGGAATGCTCCGCGAGAAGACAGGCCTTGCCGAGGAATAGCCGGGATCCGGACAAATCCGCCCCGACCACACGGCTGTCGGTCTTCCAGCCCGAGTTCATCGAGGATCTGACGTACTGGGTGGAGACGGACCGGAAGGTGGCTCTGAGAGTGCTTCACATCGTCGAGGCGGTGATGAGGGATCCCATCCAGGGGATCGGCAAGCCCGAACCCATGAAGCACCTCGCCTCCGGGGTGTGGTCACGCCGGCTGACCGGGGAGCATCGAGTAGTCTATCTCGTCAGGGATGCGAGGATCGACTTCCTCCAGGCCAGGTATCACTACTGACGAATTCGATCCCCATCCTTCCTGTCCATCGATGTCTTGTGTCCCTGCTGCCTCACTATCTCGTGAGGAGGACCCGCGAGGTCTCCGTGTGCAGCCCCGTATCGGCCCGGATCACATAGACTCCGGCGGGAAGAGATGCTGCATCCAGCTGGAGGATGCTCTCTCCCCTGGGGAGACACCCGTCATGCAGCGAGCGGACCACTCTCCCGTCGACCCCGTAGACCAGGACGGAACAGACGGACGGTTCGGAAAGGATGACGGAGACGGAAACCCAGCAATCAGCCGGATTGGGCGACGTACGGAGGATGAAGCCGCCGGAGGCGTCTCCGCCCTCGATCCCCGTGGTCTGCTCGTACATGACAGTGGCGAAGTCGTATTCGCTTCCAGGAAGGATACTCGTACCCGTCACGAATACGTTGCCGGAACCGTCCACGGCGATCGCGGCCGCTTCGTCATCCCCTTCCGAGGATTGGCTGTCCAGACCAGACCGCTTCTATAACTTTCGGTCCCAACTCACAACGACTTGCCAGGAATCAACCTGGATTGGGTACCTAGAGATAAATCGCGGTTGGGAAGGGATATCACGGTCCTGGCAAACCGTTTGTCCGGGATCATCAAGGAGTTGGGACCGAAAGCTAAAGGCGGTCTGGAAAGGGCTGGTCACCGCACGCGGTGGCCTACTCCTCCGGTGGTGCCGCCCGAGCTGCCGCCCGTGGAGCCGCCTGTGGAGCCCGGATCGCCCACCCGGTGACCCCGGCCGCCGGTCGTACCCTCGTCCCCGCTGCCTACCCGGGTGCCCCGGCCGGCCGCCGGGCCGGCGACCGCGTCGGCGAGGGCGCTGCGGAATCCCTGGATGTCGGCCGTGTAGAGCACCATGTCGTCGAGGCTGGTCACCTCGCCGGTGCGGCTCAGGTCGATGGCGAACCCTATCCCTTCGATGGTCTCGTCGCTGGTGCCCCAGGTGTTCACGCCGATGCAGTAGTAGAGGCCGTCTCGCTCGACCATGAGCGGGCCGCCGCTGTTGCCGTGGTTGAGGGCCGCGTCGAGCTGGATGACGGGGATCCCGTCCAGATCGCGGAAGGCGCTGATGCGCCCGAAGGTTACGGTGCCCTGGTAATAGGTGTAGTCGTCGGCCGGCGAGCCCGACGCGGCGACCTCGTCGCCGACGCCCAGGTCGTCGCCCTCGTAGACGGGGACGATCGTGTAGTCCTCCCCCTCGGCGAGGCCCGACGCGGGCACCACCAGCACGGCGAGGTCCACCCCCCTGAAGAACCCGCAGTAGCTCACCGGCGCCATCTCACCAGACGGGAACTCGATGATCAGGCCGTACTCCGACAGGCCTCCAGTGGCTCCTCCGCCCGTCGCGAGATCGTCGATCCCGAGGCAGTGGCGGTTCGTGACCATCACGAGCGAATCGCCGAGCACGCCCACCACGAAGGCCGTCCCCATCCAGCCCTGAGTCTCCGCTGACCGTCCGGCGGTCTCGTAGACGCCAAGGATGGTGGCCGAGCAGCCCGAGAGCTGGTCGATCGTGAGCCCGGGCGCCTGTTCGTCCACGACCTGCCTGTCCGCGGCCAGATCCTCCGTCGCACGCCCGTCGGAAAGCCGCGGATCGGGCTCGGTGCTCCTCGGGGGGCCGGCCCAGGATGTGGATGCAGCCAGGAGCAGGGTGAAGACGATCGGTGACATGCGAGGGATCGTGCGGTTCGACATCGACATCCTCCCGTCAGGGCATTCCGTCGCGTTCCATCGCGGATACGATGTGACCCGCGCGCGGGCGGGGCAAGACTGCGGGATCGAATCCCTCCGCCTCCCTGTCCGGGTTTCCAGCCTCGACTGCCGCAGGATCGTCCCCGTGGTTATCTTCGATTCGTCATACCGGAGGGAGCCTGGAATGCACGAGCCGGGATTCGTCTTCGCAGCATCGATCGCGCTGCTCTCGCAGCCGCTTTCCGCCGCCGGCCCCGGCGATGCGTTCTTCTCCACGGTGATCGGCGGCCCCGGGATGTCGGTGCGCACCACGGACACGGAGATACTGCCGGACGGCAGGATCGCTCTTGCAGTCTCGGCCGCCGCGGGCGACTTCTGGTTCGGGTATCCCTGGATCGTGATCCTGGACGGCTCGGGCGATGTCGAATGGACCGATGCCTGCGGCGAGGCCGGTATCCCCGGCGTCTCGCGGGAGCTCGAGTCAGGCGGCTGGCTGGAGGCCCTGGCCGACGGTTCGATCCTGCTGGCATCCTACGCCGAGCCCAGGGCCACCGGCGTCGATGCGGAGGTCGCCGTCCTCCGGATAACTCCCGGGGTCGGCACCCGGCCGGTGGCCGTGATCGGGGCCGACGACGAGAAGGCCTACTGGCCCATCGGCATGGAAGCCCTGCCGGACGGCTCCTTTGCCGTGATCGGCCGCACCTGCAGCACCGAGGACGTGCCGTTCGAATACACAGGCGATGCCGCCGGAAACGGCGCCATGCGCCTCGATCCGTCGGAGGGCCTCTACTGTTTCGTACAGGCCTTCGACCTCACACCGGAAGGCCTTGTCCTGGCCTGCACGGACTCGTACGAGAGCTGGCTCGTCTCGATGGACGCCTCGGGGGACACGCTGATCGTCACGGATCACGTTCCGATCGGTTCCGAATCGTACTACTCGATCCTGAGATGCTCCACGGACAGGGTGCTCATCGCGGGCGCCAGGAACGGCTCCCCCTGGGTGGCCTGCCTCGATTCGGGCTTCGGCACCGTCTGGGAGACGACTCTGCCGCAGTTCCTCTCCGGAGTGCAGGGCATGTCCGAAGGACCCGACGGGGGCCTCACGATATGCGGGTTCTACGCCGAACTCGAAGGCGGGGGCGGCGGCGGGAACACGGTCCTGCCGGCCGTCTGCGCGCTCGACGCCTCGGGAGAGGTCGTGTGGACCAGGCTCTACGAAGGCCTGGAGGGTCTCTGGATCAACTCGGTCGACACGGCGCCGGATGGCACGATCATCCTCGCAGGCAGCGCGAGGGTTCCCGACGCAGACACATCCCTCGCCTGCGCCTGGGTGGCGAGGCTGGACCGGGATGGGCTCCCCCCCGGTACAGGCCATGGTGAGAGCGACACGGTGCATCTCCCCGATCCCGCCCGGCAGTTCGTGATGAAGCCCCCCCTCGGCATGATCGCCGCCTGCGGCGTTTTCGACTCCGAGAGCGACGCGGTCGCGCTGGCCGGGCAGCTGTCGGGCCTGGCAGGCAGTTCTGAGTACGGATGGGAGTATCCGACCGGCGTCACCTGGATCCCCGACTGGGCATCCCTGTCCGGCGCCGAGGCCTGGCTGGCCTACGTGGGCCCTCTCTGGATGAACGACGAGGGGGTCGACGACATGATGGAGCGGATCGGCTCCCTCTGCCCGGGCGCCTACCTGGTCTGGGCGGGCAACTGCCGCTCCAGGGTGACGTTCACCCCCGAGGAGGTCTCGCGCCCCGTCCTGCCGCCCGACTGGGACTGACTTCGCCTCCGGCCGGAACCTGGTTTCAGATCCTTCATTTCCGCGTCTGCGGAAATGCTCTGTGGTCCTCTCGCGGCTTGCCATGCCGGGAAATGAGGAAGTACACTCATACCCTCACATTGCCCGCCGTGCGATGATCCGCAAGGTGGCGGGCAACTGTCGGGTACGGTCATTTCCGTTGACGCGGAAATGACCGTGTCGGACCAGCTTGTTCCTGCGGGCGCAGGATCAGGGCTCGCCGATGCGGAAGCTCTCGCCCTTGGACTCTACGGCGATCCGGGCCGATCAAAACGCAGCGCTGGTTCTTATGAAGTAGTCGCAGCATCCCGGAGTCGAGCGGTACCGCGGCATGTCGAACAGAGTCTTCACCTCGGCCCAGGTAGCCCTGCCGAGCCCGACGGTCGAGGGCACCCATGGCTGCCAGAGGATGAAGTCGTCACTGTAGAAGCTGTGGTCACCGTACTGTACCGGTTGAGGTGTGTTGTCGCTGAGAAGCGACGGCCAGCCGCCGGTCGAGAGCTCGGTGTCGACTATGACCCAGAACTGCTCGTCGCAGACGAGCGGCATGGAGTAATTGGCGTATACCGGTGCATAGTGGGTGGCTGTCACCGATGTCTGGTCCAGCGGGGTCACCGGCCCGGAGGCGTCGCCGTTGTACACTTCGGCGTAGAATGAGGAGATGTCCCAGGGGTAGCTGGAATGGTGGTAGAACCAGAACTCTGTGTTGTCGGCGTCCCATTCGCCGTAACCACCGAAATCCTGCAGGTTGAACCAGACGCCCCTGTAGAGACCGTGCCAGGTCAGCCAGTACGCGGTGCCGTCATCGTATGAGATCTGAGCGTGGGAATAGGGAATGCAAACGGGCTCATCGAGACGGGCCTAGCCCGAGGCGAGAGCGGCAGGCACGAGCAGGAGAGCAGCAGCACAGAGGGCAGTCATCACGCACCTCCCTGTTCGATCTGTATGGAATCTGCTTCAGCCTGCCACGGGCCGTCAATGAAGCCGGTCGTTCCACTGGACAGAGCATCTGTCGATGGTCCCGGGAGCCTGATCGCCCTGCATCCGAGACAGCATATTCGGGCTGGAAGCTGCGATTACGAATCCTTCATCCGGAGCAGGTGGGAAGTGAACTGTCTTCCGACTCTGATGCTCACCGGCATCCTTCTGGCGGCGGGATCACCTTCCGATTCGATAACCATCGGCACACCGGAGTTTCCTTCGGGCCTGCCCTGGAGCAGCGATTGAGGCGATCCCTGCCGCTACCAGGTGGTAGTTCTAGAATCGGAGATAGGTGGGTCGATGGAGATCGAAGCCATCGGCCTGAGAAGGGCACCTGTCTGGAGCACGA
Organism: Candidatus Fermentibacterota bacterium; assembly: GCA_022703195.1. Classification (GTDB taxonomy): domain Bacteria; phylum Fermentibacterota; class Fermentibacteria; order Fermentibacterales; family Fermentibacteraceae; genus Fermentibacter. The sequence goes on from JAKLEF010000038.1 coordinate 8,388, forward strand.
CCGGTATGGCCAGGGATGCATGTGTCTTCATGGGTTTGTGCGCGAATGACTCCCTGTGTGCGCCAGCAGACGGCAACTGGATACCCGGAACGCGGACCGGCGTCCTGAACGCGGACTCTCTCGTACTCTCCGCAGATTCGGCGCAGTGGGTATCGATCTGTCTCGATTCCCCATACTCCTATTCCGGTCAGGGGAATCTCCTGATCGAGTTCATCCATGCTCCGGGAACCACAGGGGTGTACACCTACCTCTGGGACTGTGGCTCGCCGAGATCCCTCCAGTCGACGTACGGCTCCCCTTCTCCGCTCATACCTGAGATCAGGCTCATCGGGCGCTCGAGTCCACGCTGATCCGGGCCACGGATCGTATCCAGCCAATCTGAGAGTGTCGGAAGGTCCATCGGAACCATGGATCGTCGGGGGATCAGGTTCCGTCGAGGATGGGGATCGCCGATGACCGGCTGCGGAGCGAAGTACCGAAATCCCTGTTTTCAGTATACCTGAAGCGGCCTTCGAGCACCAGCTGTCAGGCGAATCGCAGGACTCCGATAATCCCGCAGGAATCACAACCTGCGGGGGGATCATGAACCTGTCGGCACTCGACGCGCTCTGCTGCCCTTACTGCCATTCCTCTTTCCGACTCAGACGCCTTAGTTCATCCGGAGCAAGGAACAATTCCGGAGATCTGAACTGCACCGGCTGCGGGAGCATCTACCCCGTCTTCCGCGGAAGACCGCTCCTGGTTCTCCATGGCGGGATACACGAATGGAAAGCTCCGATAGACGAGGTTCTGGGAATTCCTGATCACTCGCCTGTCGAGGGGCCTCTCTCGATCGGCCGGCTCGCACGGATGGGCGTGGACAGGGCCATCGAAGAACTGGAGTCTTCCGGTAGGCGGACAGTCAGTAACTTCGGCTCTACACCGGGACATTCCGCGGTCCCCGAAGGCCTCGACGGGCAGGCAAGGTACCGGATGAGCGGCAGATGGCTCGACAGCAGGGGCCGGAAGCAGAAGCTCCAGGATTCCATCTCGGCCATGAGCGAACCCGTCAGGGCATTCGTAGATGCAGCTTCATCAGCCGGGGCTGGCACCATCCTGGACATCGCCTCCGGCGGGGGAAGCGGGATCTGCTGCATCGCGAGCGCTCTCACGGGAGATCAGCGGGTCTTCGCGGTCGAAAGGGACTACAGGTGCCTCTGGACGATACAGGGCAAGTTCGAATACCTGGGAAAAGCAGGATACTGCGAAGCCGTGGGGGCCGACGTCCTGCATCTGCCCTTCCGTAACGGCTCCATCGACCTCGTCACATCGTGCGCCGCCCTTCCGGAGATCAGGGGCATCAGCAGGGTCCTCTCGGAAGTCTCCCGCATCCTCACCGAAGGCGGACGATACATGGCCCTCTACAACCCCGAGCCCGACACCTATGGAATTCTGTCGGTCGAGGACTACTCGAGGTTTGCCCGCGAGGCGGACCTGTATTCCGGACACGATGACTTCCTTCGATCCGCCGGAAGGGCGGGTCTCGACCGGGTTGCTGTAGATGAGTTCTGCGATGGCTCGAGGAGGAGGGTCCTCACGATCTTCCGGAAATGATACCGCTGCCCTTGGTGATATCCTCTACGCACAGGTCCTTCGAATCAGCCATATGATGAGAATCCGCCTGCTCCAGCTATGCATGGAGTAATCGTCAAATCCATGAGTGCTCGACATGGAGCACTTCACGGGGACGCCTTGCTCCAGGCTCACCGTCCGATAAGCTGGAACAGGGCGCGGTACGGGGTCTCGCCTAGATGATGCGCCCCAAGAGCCATCTCATGAAGAACGCAGTGATCAGGGCATAGGTGAAGCTGCGCAATGTGCCGATCATGATATACTCCGCATGCAGCCTGTCCGCCTGGTTAGTCAGGTCTCCGATACGGAACACCGACTTGGCAGCCACAACGAAGGCTACTCCTTCCGGCTTTCCGACCAGCACAAAAGTGAGTACGAGGGTTCTCTCGAGAAGACCGATGATCTTGCCGCCCCGTAGAAGGCCATTCATCATGTTCTGTGGCACTTCTCGCGCAAGTGGAGCCATCTGGAACTGAAGGACCGTCCCGATCCCCCAGATGCCCACTGCGAATCCCGAGATGAGGATGAGGCCTCTGGTGTAATCGAGGCCCCACAGGCTCATCCAGTGGTTCGTCATGACTGACGGATGCCACTGCTGGACCAGGAGGCTTATGAGCAGGAGCGATGCCAGGTGGAGTATCTGGTCTCCTGCGAACACCATGAAGGCGCGTTTCAACGCTCTGTCGTCGCAGGTCCCATGTTCAGCCGCCATGAAAGGCTGTTGGAGACGGTTCCTGATCGAGTCGATCAGAAGGTGAACGACAAGCACAACAAGTGCGACAGGCCAGGCGTAGAGTGATCCCAAGAGGACCCATGTCGAACCGGCGACGATCATCACATGCAC
>JAKLEF010000380.1 GCA_022703195.1 Candidatus Fermentibacterota bacterium
ACGATCGCAGCAATGGGAGAAGGATACATGCACTATATCCTCTTGATCATAAGCGCCGCCCTGGTGAACAACTTCGTGCTCTCTCGTTTCCTGGGGATCTGTCCTTTCATCGGGGTGTCGAAAAGCACGGACACCGCCATCGGGATGAGCATGGCCGTGGTGTTCGTCATCGCCCTGGCGTCTCTGGTGACCTGGCTCCTCAATCACTACATCCTCGTGGCCTTCGGGCTCGAGTATCTTCGGACCATCGTGTTCATCCTCGTCATCGCGTTCCTTGTCCAGCTCGTGGAGATGATCATCCAGAAGGTGAGCATGCCCCTGTACCAGGCCCTGGGCATCTACCTGCCGCTCATCACCACGAACTGCGCGGTGCTCGGCGTGGCGCTGCTCAACATCAACCTGAAGTACGACCTCCTCGAATCGGTCATCTTCGGCACGGGCTCCGCCGTGGGTTTCGGGCTGGCCCTGACCATCTTTGCCGGGATGCGGGAGGAACTTGAGCTCAGCAGCATCCCCAAGGTGTTCCAGGGGACGCCCATCGCGCTGATCACCGCCGGCATACTCTCCCTGGCCTTCATGGGGTTCTCGGGGCTGGTGAAATAGCATGCTCATCGCAACGCTGGTAGTCGGTGCAATCGGGGCGGTATGCGCCCTCATTCTCGGTATCTCGCTGGTGACCTTCGCAGTCAAGATGGACGCGCGGGAAAAGGAGGTCGTG
>JAKLEF010000381.1 GCA_022703195.1 Candidatus Fermentibacterota bacterium
GACGAGAAGCTGGGCGGCGCCGGCCAGGGCGCGCAGGTGATGGCCATTTGCAGGAGGCCATCAACCACCGCTTCGGCCCGGGGCGGCCGCTGATCCAGACCGTGGTGCTGCCGTCGCCCTTCACCAACGGCCTGTCGCCGGTGCTGCGCCACCTGGACGCCGGCGTCTTCGAGCGCTACCGCGACGGCATCACCAGCGGCGACAAGACGCTGTGCTTTGCGCTTAGCGAGCCCGACGCCGGCTCCGACGTGTTCGCGATGAAGGCCCGCGCCGTGCGCGAGGGCGATCACTGGGTGCTCAACGGCACCAAGCAGTGGATCACCAACTCGCCCTATGCCGACCACGCCATGGTGTTCGCGCTGACCGACCCCGAGGCCGCGGCGCAGCACAAGGGTGGCGTCACCGGTTTCTTCGTCGACACGCGCACGCCGGGTTTCAGCGTGCCGCGACTGATCAACACCGTCGGCCACCTGGGCGGTGACACCGGCGTGGTGGTGCTGGACAACGTTCGCGTGCCCGACGATCACCGCCTGGGTGCCGTCGGCCGCGGCCTCGCGGTGGCGATGGACGGAGTCAACGCCGGCCGCATGGGCATGGCCGCCACCTGTCTGGGCCTGGCGCGCTGGGCGCTGGACCAGGCCATCGAATACGCCAAGGTGCGCAAGACCTCGGGCGTGCCGATCGCCGAGCACCAGGCGGTGCAGTTCATG
>JAKLEF010000382.1 GCA_022703195.1 Candidatus Fermentibacterota bacterium
GCAGGAGGTGCGCATGGCTACGGGTAAGCTCTCCCTAAAGGAGATGAAGTGCTCCAACTGCGGGGCGGACGTCCAGTTCCTGCCCGGGCTCGATCTCACGGTATGCGGTTACTGCGGCTCGAAGTTCGCGGTTTCGACACAGGCGGTCGACGTCACCGTCGATCCGCCGGATCTCATCGCTCCCTTCAGGGTCGACGAGGGCGGATTCCTGAGGGCGATCCGCGGATGGCTGAGCGAGGGCACCTTCACTCCGGACGACGTGCTGACCGCGGAGATCGAGACGAAGGGCACCTATCTGCCCTTCTACGCATGGAGCGGCGAGTACAAGGCCGACTGGTTCGCCTCCTCAGGATACGACCGGCAGGAGGAGTATCTCGAGATGCAGGGCGACAAGCTCGTGAAGAAGCGCCGCACCGTCACGGACTGGCGGCCCAGCAACGGCGTGATCAACGGGAAGTACCTCATCTACACGCTGGCGTCGGATTCGGTCGATCCCTCGCTTTCCCGGTTCTGCGAAGAGGTGCCGCCCTCCTCCGCGGTTTCGTTCGATCCCTCGCAGATCGAAGGCTACGCACTCGAGCCCTTCGAGAAGGACCGAACCGAGTTCCTCACCCGGGTAGAGGACCTCGTCGATTCCCTAGCCGAAA
>JAKLEF010000383.1 GCA_022703195.1 Candidatus Fermentibacterota bacterium
CGCCGCGATGCTGCCCATGATGGGCATCAACGTCACCCCCGAGCAGCTCCAGTCCATGAGCGCCGAGGAGTTCGTGGCCGCCCTGTTCTCCTCGCAGATGGTCAAGGACATGTTCGGCACCGCCACGGTCACCATCGTCAGCTCCGAGGTCACTGGTGACAACGCCGTCGTGAAGGTCAGCACCACTATGAACGGTGAGACCACCGAGGAAGAGCTCGAGCTCATCCGCGAGGGCGGCGCCTGGAAGCTGAACATGGAAGGCTTCGGGATGTAGATCGCGCCTGTGACGGCCCCTGCCGGGGCCGTTCACGGCCTAGGGGGCCCCGCTTGCGGGGCCCCTTTCATTTTGCCTTTCGGGCGGTGTCAGAGGAAAAAACGTAAAGTACTCAGAATCGTGTTATCGAAGCCGTCTGAAAGTACAATATGTTTGTAATGTCTTGTTCACAAAAGGAAGCATGACAATTGATAGCACGGGATAATGGTTGAACCTGCGGTATCTGCATCGAATGATTCTGCCAAAAGGCTGCGTACTTTACGTTTTTTCCTCTGACACCGGACGAGGTCAGACCGGGTCTTCGCGGTCGAGTTCCGGGGTCTCCCAGTCCTCCCTGAGAAGGGCCAGGACGGCGGAGTAGGGCACCACGAA
>JAKLEF010000384.1 GCA_022703195.1 Candidatus Fermentibacterota bacterium
TCACTCAACCTTTGGTTCCACGTGGAACCATCCTCCAGCTGATCTTGATCGCTTGGTTCCACGTGGAACCATCACGAAGCACGCGAGACTTGGTTCCACGTGGAACCATCCCAGCAAGCGCCTACGTTCTTGGTTCCACGTGGAACCAAATCCCCGATGGTTCCACGTGGAACCAAACCAGTGGGGGATTCGAGCCCCCCACCTCACTCAACCTTTGGTTCCACGTGGAACCATCCTCCAGCCGATCTTGATCGCTTGGTTCCACGTGGAACCATCACGAGGCACGCGAGACTTGGTTCCACGTGGAACCAAACCAGTGGGGGATTCGAGTCGCCCCACCTACACTCAACCTTTGGTTCCACGTGGAACCATCCTCCAGCCGATCCTGATCGCTTGGTTCCACGTGGAACCATCACGAGGCACGCGAGACTTGGTTCCACGTGGAACCATCCCCAGTAGCGCCTACGTTCTTGGTTCCACGTGGAACCAAATCCTCGATGGTTCCACGTGGAACCAAACCAGTGGGGGATTCGAGTCCCCCCACCTTCACTCAACCTTTGGTTCCACGTGGAACCATCCTCCAGCCGATCTTGATCGCTTGGTTCCACGTGGAACCATCACGA
>JAKLEF010000385.1 GCA_022703195.1 Candidatus Fermentibacterota bacterium
GGGTCCGCATGGGCGGCCGAGGAGGCAGTGATGAACGACACGCTGAAAACGATCTTTGCGCGCAAGAGCGTGCGCGCTTACCGAAGCGAAGCCGTTTCCGACGAAAAGCTCCAGGTGCTCGTCCGGGCAGGCATGGCCGCCCCGACGGCCGTGGACAAGCGGCCCTGGGAGTTTGTCGTCGTGACGGACCGGGCCGTCCTGAAGCAGCTCGCCGACGCCCTGCCGTACGCGAAGATGGCGGACCGGGCCGCGGCCGCGATCATTGTCGGGGGCGACGTCCGGAAGCAGTGGGGCGGCATGGAGTCGGACTACTGGATCATGGACTGCAGCGCGGCGACGCAGAACATCCTGCTGGCGGCCGAGTCCATGGGCCTGGGCGCCGTGTGGACCGCCGTGTATCCCGAGGACAGCCGCGTCCGGGCCGTCCGGCAGATCCTCGGCATCCCACACTACGTTGTTCCGCTGAACCTCATTCCCGTGGGCGTGCCCGCCGACAGGGAAAAGGCAAAGGACAAGTACGACCCGAAACAGGTGCACTGGAACAAGTGGTAACTCATGGCGGCGGCACAGGCCCGCCGGGCGCGTGAACGTATGAAAGGCAATCGGCCCATGCGTCCC
>JAKLEF010000386.1 GCA_022703195.1 Candidatus Fermentibacterota bacterium
CTACGCGGCCGAAGTTTCGTCGAGTTCGTCCACACGGAGGACACCGGCGGGCTGCTGGCGAGCCTGGACCGCACCCTGGCAGGGCAGTTCGAGCCCTATGTGTTCCGGGTGCGCGATCGAGCCGGGGGCCTGCGCACAGTCCGCACGGCGAGCCGGGTGGTCCTCCGCGACGGTCGTCCGGTAGGCGTCGCCGGCGTCCTCATCGATCTGACCGAGTTGCGCCGCACCGAGGAGCTGCTACGCTCGGCCCAGAGGCGATCGGGCGGCTTGCGGGAGGTGTCGCGCACGACTTCAACAACCTGCTGTCAGTGATCCTGAGCTACACCGGCTTTGCCGCCGAGTCGTTGCGGGAGGAGGATCCCCTGCGCGAGGACCTCGAGGAGATCCGCAAGGCCGGAGAGCGGGCCGTCGGGCTCACTCGGCAGCTGTTGGCGTTCAGCCGCAGGCAGGTACTCCAGCCAACCGTGCTCGAGGTGAACGCCGTCGTCACAAATTTGGAGAAGATGCTGCGGCGCCTGGTCGGCGAGGACATCGAGATCGTCCTGTCCCTGGAGCCCGATCTGGGATGCGTGCTGGCTGACGCAGGGCAGATCGAGCAGGTCCTC
>JAKLEF010000387.1 GCA_022703195.1 Candidatus Fermentibacterota bacterium
GTGCCGGAGAGGGTGGCGTACTTGAAGCCGACCGCCTTGAGGGCGTCGAGCAGCTCGACGGTGCGGTGGTGGCCGTACTTGGCGTAGCACGCGGCGATCACCTTGCCGATGGTGCCCTGGTCGTGCTGGGTGTTCACGTCCCTGACCGTGATCCCCTCGGGAAGGTGCTCGGCCAGCAGCACGCGGGCCAGGGCGTGCGGCAGGGTCATCGAGCTCAGGCGCAGCCGGGCGCGCGCGCCGCGCTTGAGCTCGGGGTCCAGCCCGTCGGCCCCGCCGATCAGAAAGGCCAGATGCTCGCCGGCGTCGCGCCAGCGGCCCAGCGCGGCGGCGAACTGCGCCGTGGTCCAGTCATCGCCGCGCTCGTCGAGCGCCACCACCAGGTGCCCCGCGGGCACGGCGGCGCGCAGGCGCTGGGCTTCCGCGGCTGCAAGCTGGGCCGGGCTCTGCCCGGCACGGGTCTCGGCCTTCACGGCCTTGAGTTCCACGGCGAAGTCGGCGGGAAAGCGCTCGAGGTAGTCCTGCACGGCCGCGTCGGCCCAGGCAGGCTGCCGGGTGCCGACGGCGACGATGCTGATTTTCATCGGGCCGCGGTGGGGGCGCGAT
>JAKLEF010000388.1 GCA_022703195.1 Candidatus Fermentibacterota bacterium
CGCCGGCGCCGTGATCCTTCCTCTGATGCCCGACGGCGTTGAGCACATGGAGTAGACGGCAATCTGCCGCGACATTCCGGAGGTGATCCTTCCTCTGATGCCCGACGGCGTTGAGCACGCTACCAAGGAGGGAGACCTGATTATTGCAATCCTGGTGATCCTTCCTCTGATGCCCGACGGCGTTGAGCACCTACTTTGCGGGCGCAGCCGAAACGTCCTCGCGGGGTGATCCTTCCTCTGATGCCCGACGGCGTTGAGCACGTGCCTTGACGTGGACCCTCAGCAGCGAGCTGCCCGTGATCCTTCCTCTGATGCCCGACGGCGTTGAGCACTTTCCAGAGCCTTCCCGCCTGGAACCGGAACCTGTGGTGATCCTTCCTCTGATGCCCGACGGCGTTGAGCACCTGCGCGACAGGCTGGAGTTCCACCTCAAGCCGTTTGTGATCCTTCCTCTGATGCCCGACGGCGTTGAGCACGAGAAGTGGATGGAGGAGGCCGACGCGCTCCTGCAGGGTGATCCTTCCTCTGATGCCCGACGGCGTTGAGCACCATCCACACGTCACCGAACCGCAGGCGCCCCTCCTGGTGATCCTTCCTCTGAT
>JAKLEF010000389.1 GCA_022703195.1 Candidatus Fermentibacterota bacterium
GCAATCACCAATGCGCCGTCTGCATGGTGAACAACCACTGCGAGCTCCAGAACCTGGCGTATGACGTAGGCCTGCTCTATGTGGGCGTGCCGTACCTCTACCCCGCCAAACACATCGACGCCTCCCACGAGAGCTTCATCATCGACCACAACCGGTGCGTGCTCTGCACGCGCTGCGTCCGCGTCTGCCATGAGGTGGAAGGTGCGCACGTCTGGGATATCGCAGGCCGCGGCATCGACTGTACCATCATCTCCGACCTGAACCAGCCGTGGGGTCAATCGGAAAGCTGCACCTCCTGCGGCAAGTGCGTGCTGGTCTGCCCGACAGGCGCCCTTGTGAAGAAAGGCGAGAGCGTGGCCGAAATGGAAAAACATACCGAATTCCTGAAATACATCGTGACCGCCCGCCGCAAAGGCGAGTGGATTACCGTGGATACCGACGAAGAATAACATTACCCTGACCAACTCATGAAACCTAAAGTCGCAACTGTATGGCTCGGCGGATGCTCCGGATGCCATATGTCCTTCCTCGACCTCGATGAGCGTCTCATCGACCTCGCGGACAAAATCACACTGGTGCATTCCCCCA
>JAKLEF010000039.1 GCA_022703195.1 Candidatus Fermentibacterota bacterium
TGGAGTAGATCGTGGTCCAGACACCTGCGGGACAGGTCTTCTCCTTGCCTTTTGCCACCCTGTTCCTCCCTGCTTCAGACGAGTTCGGCGGATATCAGCGAGATCGACGTCCCGCCGGTGGCCGTCGACAAAACGAGCCCGGTGCCGGGGGCGTAGTAGTACTGCGTGAAGAAGTTGAGGGGCATCACGTTCCCGTTGAACACCATCTTGCTCTCCGCCTCGACGAACAGGACGTCGTCGTACTTCCTGCCGTTCACCTCGACGGACTTCCCCTTCTCCTTCACGGTCATCGTGACGATGCTCTCGATCGTATTGGCGGTGAACCTCACGTCCCAGGTGTCGCCCGCCGACAGGTCGTCACGGAGCAGCACCTGGAAGTTCCCCTTCTCGAAGCTGTCGGTGAGGTAGGAGGAGCCTTCCTTCCTCATGTACTGGTCGGTGCCGAGCACCGAGTTCACCATGGTGAACCTGCCGGGCACGGACCGGTCCTCGGCCGTGACCCTGTTGGTGAACTCGCTGCCGTCGGCCTGCCGGTACTTCCATGCATTCCCCACCGCGAGCGGATAGTAGACTGCCATCTTCCCTCCCCGCGCCACCGGCAGCGTATCAGACAGGCCGGCTGCGCCTCCTGCGTTGTACCGGGTCCGCATGCTCCCCATTCCCCCGGGGGAGGCAACGGATACTACCGCACATTCTCCGGTAACGGAAGAGACCGCGGCCGGCTCCCGGCTTGCACTCTGCATGCCCGGGTCTGCCGCCGGGCGACGGCCGCGCCCCGGCCTCTCCAGGGGGTCACGGATGCCGGGAGGGGCGGGTCAGCCACGAGGTTTTCGACACCGGCGGGAATCTGCAGCGATTCTGGCAGGTATCTTGCTCCACATGGTTTCGGACCATCTCGGAACACCGGAGGTTTCGATGGAGCTGAAGGACTGGAACGGCAGGGCGGTGGCGGCTGAACGCAGCAGGTCCGGATTCACCGCGGTCCACGACTTCGCGGACAATCTGGTGGCGTCTCCCCGCGGCGGATCTCTGCCGGCGGCCATGGCAGGAAGGCTCAGGGCTTCCGGTTCGCCTCCGGACTTCGACGATGAGAGCATGAAGCGGCTTTCGGGGCGGCTGGGCTTCTACTGCGACATGCAGTCGCTCGACCATGTCGACCCCCTGACCTGGTCGGTGTTCGGCAGCCTTGCATCTGCCGACGCTTCTGCGAAGTCCGCCTGGACATCGGAGCTGTACTCGAGGCTCGGGCTGTCCCCGGGCGCGTCGGACCCGTCCGAGATATCTCTCTGGAGCAGCATCAGATCGGGCGTGAACGGAGATCCGGCGATCTCCTTCGACGCGTCGGTCGTAACCTGCGATTCCGCGGTGTTCTTCGAGGCTTCATGGCTGGATGGAGGCGATCATCCCCCGCCGGGCGGGCTGACCTGCAGGCTCGGGTCGCTGAGCGAGTTCGTCAGGTCGGGCGGAGGCACGATGAGGGACAGGATAGTCCTGGTTTCGCTCGACCTCCACAAGGAGCCCTCCCTGAGCCCGGGCAGATACGGCGGAGTGGAACTGCGCCGCATGTCGTGGCAGTACCTGATCTCGCAGGACAGCCACCCCTTCCGGGGCGAGATCAACCGCTACTACGACTGGAAGCTCTCGAACCTGAGTTCCTGATCCGATCCGACGGACCCTGCGACGACCGCCGCTACTCGCCGGGATACCCCACTGTCTGCGCCAGGATTATCCGCTGACCGGGGCGAAGCCCCATCGCCATGGAGAGCGCTTCCTTGTCCACGGCCCCCCTCACCACGGTAGCCAGCCCGTTCAGAGCACAGAACAGGTAGACGTTCTGGCCGATGAAGCCGGTGTCGCACGCCGCCCAGAAGAGCATCTCGTCCTCCGTCATGCCGCGGCCGTCGGGATCCATCCTCGCGAGGTCGGCCACGTAGACGAGATCGACCGGCGCGGTCGCGCAGAACGGCTGCATCCCGGTCGAAGCGCGGAGATCGGCGGGGCTGACCAGCCTGAGGGCGCCGCCCGCGGCGTCGTAGAGGAACAGGCCCTTCTCCATCGCAACGTAGACATCGATCTCCTGTCGGTTCATGGCGGACGGAGCGGTCCGCCTGCCGGAATCGGGCCGGTTGATCCCGAAGGCGGCCCACAGGAGGTCGGACAGCACCTCGGTCGAGAGGGTGTCCGGGCTGAAGGATCGTGAGGAGGCCCTGTCACGGAGGGCCTGCATCAGGGTACCTGTGTCATCCATTCCCGGCTCCGTAAGTTGGATGTCTCCTCCGGCCGCGAATGCGGAGACCGGGGCCGACATCATGATCAGCATCGCAGCCATCGGTTTCCAGTAACTGTCGAGCAAATCGCGCCTCCTTGGATCCCCGGGGCCCGGGGAAACGCTATCGTCCCTGCACGACCGGCTTCCATTCCCGCCCGGGCATCGGTATCTTATCGATGCATATCGATGGGAGGGAGTATGCCAGCCGCCCTTGTGACGTTGTTCCTGCTAGGAGCCTCCGCCGGTGATCTGGTGTTCGTGGACTGTGACGTGCGGGATGCCGCAGCGGCGCCCTGGATCGAAGGGATGACGATCCTGCACACCGAATCCGACTGCTTCCTGGCCCTGTCGGGCGCAACGGCACCTGCCGGCGTCGACTGGAACGTGATAGACGTGGCTCCGGTCGATCCCGACTCATACAGGATCCTGTACAGGGCGATGTGCAGGTCCGCGATGCCTTCTCTTCCGGGAGAAGTCGTGCTCGAGACCGAGAGGTTCATGCTTATACGGCTCGCTTCCCCCGATCGCGGCCTCGTGACGGTTCCCGGAGTCGGCATCCTGAGGCCGCTGCGCCCTGCCGTCGCATGCCCTGAAGCTACGGCGCCGGAGCCTGCGATGGTCGACACGGCCCTGGTGGCGGACATCGCGGCCGCAGTGGACGGCGACAGCCTGAATGCGTTCATCTCCCACATGCAGAGCTATGGCACGCGGTACGCGACATCCCCGGAATACGACGCATGCGCCGACTGGGCCGACACATGGATGTCGACGCACTGGATCCCCAGCGAACAGCAGTACTTCGACTACGGCGGATATCAGATATGCAACGTCGAAGCTGAGATACCGGGCGTCGAGTTCCCCGAGCGCATCTACATCATCTGCGCCCATCTCGACTCCTACTGCGCGGAGCCTTCGACGGCCCCCGGGGCCGACGACGACGGCAGCGGCAGCGCGACTGTCATGGAGGCGGCCAGGGTGATGGCGCAGTACCAGTTCAGGAACACGGTGCGCTTCGTGCTCTTCACGGCCGAGGAGTTCTGGATGGTGGGCAGCGAGTACTACGTCCAGCAGGCCTACGAAGCGGGCGAGGACATACGGGGGGCCATCAACCTCGACATGATCCTCTGGGCCCCGGGCGATCCCGACTCGGTCTTCATCCCCTACGACGCCGCCTCCGAGGATCTGGCTCTCGCTGCGGGCGAAGCCTTCGCCGAGTACGCCCCCTCGATCTTCCCCAGGATCGTGTACGATCCGGGTGCGCCGAGCGACCATGCCTCGTTCTGGGTCAGGTCGGCTACGATGCCATCGAGATGGCCGAAGGCAGCGCTGACGAGATCTGGGGCGGCTACAACCCCTACTACCACCAGCCGGAGGACCTCCTGCTCAACTACATGCCCAGCTTCCCATACGGCACCGACGTAGCAAGGGCGGCCGTGGCCCTTCTCGCCACCCTGGCCGAGCCTCTGGGCCCGTCGTCCGTGGAAGGCGGAGGAGCGCCAATCGACGGGGACATCATCGTGTCGCCCAACCCGTGCACGTCCGGATCGCTCAGGATCCTCGTCCCGGAGGGCCTGCAGCCCGGTGCGGTCCTCTCGGTCGTCGACCTGGCGGGAAGGATCGTCGCGGAGACTGGATCGGTCGGGCCCGGTGAGCTCGTGCTCGATCTCGGGACGCTCCCGGGAGGGGTCTACTCGGTGGTGTGCCCCGGCGCGGGAGCCGCACCAGCCCGCTTCGTCCTCCTGGACTGACTCCAGAACGCCCCGGAGTCCGGAAGCCGGGAGTCCAGAACGCTTTTAACTCCTTTAACTATCTCCGCAGAACCACCCCCTCGCGATGCAACCTGTCAAGCGAACATGCTGGAGGAAGAAAGTTAAAGGAGTTAAAAGCGTTCTAGAGAATGGGGCCGGGCGGTCGGATCCGCCCGGCCCTTTCGCGCTAGATGGACTTCAGCCAGCCCGCGAGTTCAGTGCCGGCCGAGGGATCGGCCGGCCTGGGAACGCCCTGGGCCGCCAGCCACTTGAGAGCCTTCTCGGCGATCAGGGCCCATTCGTCGGACCTGTCGGCAAAATCCCAGTGGAGAAGGAACAACGCGACCAGCGTCGCCAGGACTTCGTCCTTCCTCAGTCGTTCCGGGACCTCCGCCTTCAGGGCATCGAAGCCCTCGACCTCCGCCAGTGCCGAGAGTTCCTTCCCGAGCCTCCAGGATCCGTTCGCGAGCTGCAGGCCGACTAGCTGCATGAAGCGGTCCGCCGCCACTCCGTATCCCGACGGACCGCCACTAGCGGTTTGCTGTATGCCTCCATCGTTCTGAACGGCTGCATGCTTCGGACCGGAACGGGAGAGGAGGCGGCCGGCCTTCTTCGCCCCCCCGAAGGCAGCGCCTGCCAACGACATCGCAACCTGCGGCGCCGCGCACGGGAGACAGAACTGCATCCCGCCGTAGCCCCTGGTGAGAGCCACCGGGACGCGCCTGAGGTTCACCGTGCCGCCCTTTTCGTCGCCCTCCCGCTCCTCGACGGCCACGTAGCTGGTCTGCGAGGAGACCAGGCCATACTCGAGAGCGGTGGAGAGGATCCGGGCCTCGTCGCCCTTCCGTCTCCTCGCCGACTGCTCCGACCCCCCGGATGCCGCCCCCTGTTCGATGGACGCGATGAACTCCCGCGCCAGCAGCAGCGGGATCGTACGATCATCGGAGACAGGCATCGAACCATCGACCGCGCATTCAGCGATCACCGAACCATCGGCCGCCTTGATCCGCACCAGGGCGTCCTTCACGGCGGGCACCCTGCACAGGATGTCGATCTCGTCGCCCGTGCAGAACGCTGGCAGCTCCGCGGGAACCGCAACGGACGGCGAGAGCCCGCCCCAGTCGAGCTTCGTATCGGCGGCATACGGGGCGGAGAGCCTGGCCATCTGGCGCATCACCTTGGGCTCGATCCGCTCCCCGGGGAAGATGAACTCGGCCATGCCGCCGGATGCCTTCGCGACGCCCCTCACGAGAGTTCCGCTGGCCCCGCGCCCGATCCCGAACGAGAAGATGCGGGCGTTCTTCCTGTGCTTCGCGGCCAGCTCGATGACTTCCCGCTCGTTGCCCACCTCGCCGTCGGTCAGCAGCAGCACATTGAGTTTCCTGCCCCTCTCGGCCTTCTCGAGTACGGCCTTCATGGGTGCGAGGATCTCGGTTCCGCCGAGGTCGGCAATCCATTTCCCGGCGATCGCCGTCGTGATATCGAGGTTCTTCTGGTCGTAGGCGACGGGTGCGGTGAACATCATGTCCATGGTGGAGCCGAAGCCGACCACGTTGAACCTGTCACCCTCTTCGAGCGACTTGAGGCAGAGCATCAGGGCGGCCCTGGCCTCCTCGAAGCTCTCGCCGGCCATCGAGCCGGACCTGTCGACGATGAAAACGACATCCCTGGGCTTCTTCGCGGATTCCGCGAGGACAGGCCTGAACCTGAGCATCATCGCGACGGACGAGCCGTCGCGGCATGCCGTCACGCCCGCCTTGCCCGGTTCGGCGAGCTCGATGTCGAGCACGAAGTCCTGATCGAGCTGCGGTTCGCGAACGGCCAGGCCCACCCGGGCCTTCCTGCCGTGCATCGAGACAGTGATGGGATACGAGGGGCACGAGATCGCACTTATGGCGGACCCGGCCTCTATGTCCACCGACATCGACAGACCGTAGGGCACGCCCCCGATCACGACAGGGGGCAGTATGGCGTCCAGCTCGGCCGGGTCCATCTCCAAGGCCTTCCCGGGAGGGATGTAGCGGGGCGAGATCGTCGTGGGGATACGCAGGCGGAGGCCTCTGTCGAACCTCTCCGTCCGCCCGGCGTGGCTGATGCGGACCACGGCCTCCTCGCCGGGGAGGAGCCGGCCGACCGACACGGAGAAGATGTCGGGCCTGTTCTGGTCGAGGAGGAAGGCCGAATCGCCCTTCTGCATCGCCTCGTCGTACTTCTCGAAGGCCTTCTCGCGCTCCTCCACCCTGCCCCTGATCCTGCGGCCCCCGATCTCGACCTCGAAGCCGCATACCGAGCTGTTCTCCTCCAGGGGGAAGCTGTAGAGAGCTTCTATCGGCGAATCCTCGTCGTTCCGGAACCGCTGGGAAACCGTGGTGAGCACCGCGGCGCCACGGACCCTGACGTCCATGGCCACACCCTTCAGGGGCACGGCCACCCCCCCGGAAGTCACCATCCCGCAGTCCCGGCCTTCGGGTGCCGCTCTACCCTTCTTCTTCATCGCCGCCCTCATTCCTTTCACCGGAGGCCGAGCCGCCGGGATCGTTCAACGTTTCTGCAAGCCTTTCCAGCACGCTCGAGGAAGGTATGGCCTGACCGCTTCCGACGAGCAGGCAGTACCCCCCGGCAAGCCGGATGATCGTCACGGTTTCGGAGCGGAAAGCCCCTCCGGCGGACACGGGGCCGGCCGGTAACCGGGGATGGGCAGGGCCGGTCTGCCTGGCTCTTTCGTGGAGGATGGCCTCGAGATGGGTTCGGGTGTAGTAGCTGCCCCTGCCGGCGCCATGGGGAGGGGGTATCAGCCTGGTCTGGACATAGAATCTGACAGTGCGCCTGCTGACTCCTGCAAGCGCCGCAAGCTCTGCTATCGAGTATCTTTCTGAACCAGCCCCATCTTTCATGACAGTAATATGACAGCCCACTGTCGAGATGTCAAATCACTCGTTTCGCGCAGCGAAACGAGCACAAGCGTCAGCATGATCCCTCCAGAACGCTTTTAACTCCTTTAACTTTCTCCACTCACTCTAGTCCGGAGTGCTTTTCTCCCTTTCTCACTCCATTCGGCTATCTGCGCTGGAAGGTTGCATCGCGAAGTGCTGGTTCTGTGATGCTTCTGCGGAGAAAGTTAAAGGAGTTAAAAGCGTTCTGGACGAGGAGGGGGGCCGGAGACCGGCCCCCCTCGAGAAGAGAGATCCGAGCCTGCTAGAGCTTCACGAGCCTCGCTGTCGCGATCCCGCCATCAGTTTCCGCGGTGACCAGGTAGGCTCCCGTAGGGCAGCCCGTGAGATCGAGGGTGCCCTGGCCGGCAGCGGCGCCCTCCAGCAGTATCACGGTGCGTCCGCTGAGATCCAGCACCCTGATAGCCGCAACGCCTCCCCCTGGAGCGGTCAGCTCGTAGGGGAAGACCCCCGCCGAGGGCGTTTCCAGAATGCCGATCGAGAGGCCGGCGTCGGGTTCGTCCCCGCCGATCCCGGTGAGACTGCCCAGGAACACGTAGATCCAGCCGTTGCTGCAACCCGACAGGATGTCGGGAACCCCGTCGGAGTTGTAGTCGAACACGTTCTCGCGTGCTCTCCCGCCTCCGGGGAAGGTGGTGTAGACGTTCATCGCACCAGAAGCGCATTGGAGGGGGACATAGCCCGTGAACAGCGGGGCCTCGTCCGTGCCGGTGTTCTCGGCGAAGAACACGTCGCCCATCTCGTATCCGAGGACGAGGTCCTTGTCGCCGTCACCGTCGAGGTCGAAGGGCTGAGCCGTGGTGCGCCAGAGGCTGTAGAACTCGGTGTAGTCCACATAGTCCGCGTCGAACACGGGGGAGTCCGGATCGTCGCCAGAGCAGGGGTAGACCCGCACTATGCCGCCGTTCGTGGTCTCCGTGAGGTGGCCGGTCAGGAGCAGGTCGAGCTTGCCGTCCTCGTCCCAGTCCACGAGGTAGGGCGAGGAGTTGTAGTTGGTCATGATCTCGGAGGATGCGTCGTCGAACAGGTGCGCGACGAAATGGAGGGTCCCGTCTCCGTTGCCGGTGTAGATGTTGACATGGCCTTCGCGCTCGCCGAAGATGATGTCCAGGATGCCGTCGTTGTTCCAATCCACGACCTGTGGATTCGTGCAGCCCGTGCATCAACCATATGTCGTGGTGATGTCCACCCCGTCGGCCTGTAGATATGTGTACGCGGTGAAGACCGGCGACTCGTTCGTGCCGGAGTTGGGATAGAACCGGATCTTGCCCTCGGTGAACTGCCCGACTATCAGGTCGTTGAGCCCGTCACCGTCCCAGTCGACCATGAAGGGATCGGAAATGAGCGAAACCGTCAGGTCGCTGCCGTTCGCCTGGATCTTGAACGGGGCGGCGAACTGGGGCAAGGCCCCGTAGGCCAGTGCAGCGAGCAGGAACACTGTCGCCACTATCCTCAACACGCACCTCCTCCCGAAATGCCTCTACTCCTTCGGATTCCCCGCTCCATGAACTAGCATGCACCGGTTCCGGTCAGCTGTCACGGCCTGAAACCCCTGATGCTGAAAAGCTGCAGCAGGCGGCACACTGGAAGAAGCTCCCGTCCGTCAGCTGACGGCCGGCTGCGCTTGCGAACGCCTCGTCCCTCCCCCTGCAGAGCTCGACGTACTTCCGCCAGGCGTACCTCGTGCCGCCTCCTGCGAAGAAGCACTCCCTGAAATCCGTCCGCATCGGATCGTCGTTCCTGTCGACCGTCCGGCCGGTTTCGATGTCCGCGATCCTCTCACGGATCTTGCCGAGGCCGAACTCCATCTCCGGCGTCCCGTAGGGCGGCTGGACGAAGGGCACCCTGTCGTCGGCCCTGATGTCGATGCCCACGAGACCCAGCCTCTGCATCATCATCGGCACCTTCGGCCCGATCGACCAGTCCCCCAGCCCGAGCTTCCGCCTGCCATCCGCCCAGCAGCGCAGCACTCTGGCAGCGAGCAGCTCCTCTTCGAGAGTGGGTTCGGACGCGGAACACACGGCCTGTGACCTCATGCCGGCCAGGTTGTCCGGCTCGTTGCAGGATACGACGCCACCCGGCCTCGTGACGCGGACCATCTCGGCAAGGATGCGGTCAGGGTCGGCGGCGTGCATGAGGAGGGTCTGGCATGCCGTCCAGTCGAACGATCCGTCCGGGAAGGGGAGGGAACAGGCATCGCCCCTGACGAACCGGGCGGAGCCTCCGAGCGCCCATCCGGGGCTCAGTTCGACGGCCTTCTCGAGCAGCCCGGCGCAGCTGTCGACCCCCGTGTAGCTCCCTCCTTCACCGAAGAAGGGCCACCAGGTGCTGCCGATGTATCCCTGTCCGCAACCGACGTCGAGGACGGACATGCCGGGCCTCAGCCCGAGCCATCGGGCGTGCATCCCGACAGTGTCGCTCCTCCAGAGGAAGCGCCTCTGGTCCTCGATGACGACCTTCCTGCGCTTCTCCTCGGCCCAGTCGACTGACAACCCGCAACCCCCCGGACTCGGAACCGGACAGTTCAGAGGGTCGGGGCGAGCCTGATGTAGAGGAATACCATGACCCCTATGCACAGAAGCCCCACGAAGATCCTTCCCACCGGCATCACGAGGTGGTCGGGCAGGAAGGTGAAGATCGCGGGGACCTTGAAGAAGTGGTCGAGGCCGGCGGGCGGCCGGACGAAGGCGAACAGGATCGAGAGGAGTCCGTAGAGACACATTATCCCGAAGAAGACCCAGGGCATCTGATCCCTCCATCCCGGAATGCGCCGGATCCAGCCCGGCCCTGTCGAATATGCATCCTCCGGAATCCTGCACAAACGCCTGCATTGCATGATGCGATCCGCGGGTTGGGCTTGCGGCGGTCGTCGGTTATCTTCCCCGGGCATGCATGGGGATCATGCAAACCGATGGGAGGGATGATGTCGTTCTTCGGGAAGATCAAGCAGGGCCTCGGAATCGGCACGGCTTCACTCGAGCTGGACATTCCCCAGACTTTCTCGAGGAATGCCTCGGAGTTCGCCGGCAAGGTCGTCCTCACCGGCAAGAGCGCCCAGAAGGTGAAGTCCATCACTTTCAAGATGACCGAGCACTATACGACGGGCACCGGAGAGAACAGGACGACGAAGGAGTACAAGCTCGGTGAGCTCTGCCTGAACCAGCCCTTCGACCTGGCCGCCGACGAGCGCAGGGAGATCGAGTTCAAGCTGCCGTTCTCCCTCAAGCTCTCGAGCACTCAGGCTCTGGCCGAGAAGGGCGGCGTGCTGGGCGCCATCGGCAAGGTGGCTTCGATCACGAGCAACGAGAAGTCGACGTACCAGATCCATGCCTCGGCCGACCTCGAGGGCGTCGCGCTCGATCCGAACGATGTCAGGACGGTGAAGCCCGAGTAGTCGCCCCGGGCGATCACCTCGCGAACAGCGGCCCGGGAGCCGTCCCTTCCCTTGGACGCGCTCCCGGGCCGGTCTGCATGCGTCTCCGGATCGGTGCAGGATTCCCGCGCTCCGAGCTTGCGGAGAACCACTCCGAAGGACGGTGCTCCGGATTCCTGACGGAGACGAGGTCCCCCGGGCGGGTTCTACCGGGTCGGGACCGAACGTCAAACGCGGTCCTGGTGTAGGCTCCTCAGGCCGGTGATTGCGGACAGGGCCCCGGCCAGCTCTCCGAGCCTGCCGGGATCGACCAGGTCGGCCGTGTCGCGTTCGGTGTGTGCGAACTGCGACCACAGCTCCGCCATGCGGTCCGATGTGAAGGCTGCCGCGGGGAC
>JAKLEF010000390.1 GCA_022703195.1 Candidatus Fermentibacterota bacterium
CCCGCCATGGCACGCGCCTCGGCGGTGTCGTAGCGCAGGCCCAGCATGATCAGCGTGTTGCCCAGGCCGGTGAAGCCCAGGCCGACGCGGCGCTTGGCCGCGGCCTCGGCCTCCTGCTCGGGCAGGGGCCAGAGGGTGGCGGCGAGCACGTTGTCGAGCGCGCGGATCGAGACCTTCACCACCTCTCGGAACTTGGCGAAGTCGAAGGCTGGCTGCTCGCCGAAGGGGTCGAGCACGAAGCGCGTGAGGTTGACCGAGCCCAGGCAGCAGCAACCGTAGGGCGGCAGGGGCTGCTCGCCGCAGGGATTGGTGGCCGAGATGCGTTCGCAGTAGGAGAGGTTGTTGTCGGCATTGATGCGGTCGACGAACACCACGCCGGGTTCGGCGTGGCTGTAGGTCGACTGCATGATCTGGTCGAACAGTTCGCGGGCGGGGACGCGACGGTAGACCCAGGTGCCGTCGGCGCGGCGGTAGGCGCTTTCCCGGTCGAAGGGCTCGGCGGGGTGCCAGAGCTCGACCTGCTCGTCCTTGTCCACCGCACTCATGAATGCATCGGTGACCGCGACG
>JAKLEF010000391.1 GCA_022703195.1 Candidatus Fermentibacterota bacterium
ATCGCAGCGGAGTCCGGCATCGAAGCTGGCGGAGAAGGCGCAGATGCCGCCCGGAAGGCCGTCAGGGATGCGCTCGAAGCAGGGTCGGGATGTGCGGCCGGGTTCTACTGGAACGATGGGACGCACCTAGTCTGGGATGGAAAGGGCAGGCTCTGGCCGGTCGAGACCGGTCTCGAGCCGGGCAGGCTCTGCCCGCCTCTGACGGTGACTGCCAAGTACAGGGCCGGGATCGCCGAGGTCGGCGACGCCCGCTACCGCGTCCCGTCCGGTGTCAGAGGAAAAAACGACAAGTAATCAAAACGAGCTCATGGATCGCCGGAATATCCGGTGGAATGGGATATGGCCGAAGGCGTATAGGCATACCTATCAATAAGATAATTGTTATCAGCCGCGCTTGACTTGAAGGAGAATGGCGGGCATTTTAGGAAAGGGTGAGTACTTTACGTTTTTTCCTCTGACACCGGACTGAATTGGGGGGGCGAGATGATCGTGTTTTTGTGCTGCGCGATGCTGGCGGCAACGGGAGGCGAAACCGCCCCGACATCGGCCGTCG
>JAKLEF010000392.1 GCA_022703195.1 Candidatus Fermentibacterota bacterium
CTGGCTCGACATGCTTGTTTCCGAGTCGTCGGAAACCAGCTGATCCGACAGTGGCTTGCCACCTTACCGATTCACACGATGGGCAAGCCGCGAGAGGATCCGAGCGACTTCGACATTACCGATCAGGCAGGCAATGAGAGAGCCCGGAGCGACCTTCCCCAGACACTGCCCGCAGGGCCGATGACTCTCTGCGTCCGCAGGAACAGGCAGGCACGTAAGCAGTCCGCCACTCTGCGAACACATGGATGGCGGACTGCGAGAGTGCCTGAGTGTTCATCCGAGTCATCGGAAATGAAGGGCCCGCAGGGCTAGCATTATCCGCGTCCGCAGAAACAACCTGGCCCTACACGCTTGTTTCCGAGTCGTCGGAAACAAGCTGATCCAGCAGTGGCCTGCCACTTGTCGATTACCCGGGATGGCAAGCCGCGAGAGGATCCGGGCGCACTTTCTCATTCAGCCGATGCACGCACTCTCGCATTGGTCATCCTGCGATCGCAGGAACGACCGGGTCCCTCATCGGTTCGCCATGTCAAGCATTACCTGAGAG
>JAKLEF010000393.1 GCA_022703195.1 Candidatus Fermentibacterota bacterium
GCACCTTCGAGTAGCCACGGCCTTCCTCGCCGACCAGGTTGTCGGCGGGCACGCGCAGTTCGTCCAGCTGGATCTGCGCGGTGTGCGCCGTGCGCTGGCCCAGCTTGTCCTCGACGCGCAGCACCTTGTAGCCGGGCGCGGCGGGATCGACGATGAACAGGCTGAAGCGCTCGCGGCTTCCCGGCTCGCCGGTCGCGGCGATCACCAGCGCCACGCCGGCCTCGCTGCCGTTGGAGATCCACTGCTTGGTGCCGTTGAGCACGTAGTGGTCGCCCTCGCGGCGCGCCGTGGCGCGAAACGCCGCCGTGTCCGAACCGGCCTGCGGCTCCGACAGCAGAAAGGCGCCGATGCTGCGCGCGCTGGCGATCTGCGGCAGGTAGTGGCGCTTCTGCGCTTCGGTGCCGAAGGCGCGCAGCACCAAGCCGCAGGAGTTGTGCACGTGCATTATCGTCGTGAAGCCGCCGTCGGCCGCGGCGAACTCCTCCAGCGCCAGGCAGTATTCGACAAAGCTGAGCCCCGATCCGCCGTACTCCTCGGGGATC
>JAKLEF010000394.1 GCA_022703195.1 Candidatus Fermentibacterota bacterium
TTGATCTTCAATTTGGCGGTCGGTTTATGCACGCCACCGGTCGGCAGTGCCTTGTTCGTTGGATGCGCGGTCGGCAAAACGTCGTTGGAAAAGACCAGCAAGAGCATGCTGGGCATGTTCGTGGTCATGTTCATCTGCCTGATGGTCATCACCTATGTTCCCTCATTCTCCTTGTGGCTGCCTTCGGTTGTGTTCTGAAATTCCATTCCTTATCCATAAACAACAAGCTCCGGTGGGTCAAACCAACCGGAGCTTGCTGTTTCAGCCAAAAGTGGGAATTGAACCCACGACCTGCGCATTACGAGTGCGCTGCTCTACCGCTGAGCTATTTTGGCATCAGAGCGAACGGCACTAAGGTAGCGGATTTCAAGGGGAAAAGCAAGTGGTCGTGTCATCCTATTGACCAACGGCGGTGTTGTCCGTACTGTATGTCAACGGGTCTATCCCGCATTGGAGAGTCAGTCCTGGAAAAGAAATTCACCCGGCACAATGCCGAAACTTCGATATCTGAAGACATGGTCGTCCGCATCCATAT
>JAKLEF010000395.1 GCA_022703195.1 Candidatus Fermentibacterota bacterium
GGCAGGCAACGTCCTTCCGGCAATATCCTTCACGGATTATCGAATGGCACGGTCGTCCTCGCTGCACGGGCGCCGACGGGAACCGATGGAACGATGCGAATACTGCTGACGAACGACGACGGGATCTTCGCCCCCGGCCTGGCGGCCCTCTACAAGCAACTCGTGAAACTCGGCGACGTCACCGTAGCGGCGCCGATGGAATGCTGGTCCGGGGCCAGCCACAGCATCACCTTCGCCGAGCCCCTGGCCTGCACGAAGGTGAGCATCGAAGGCCTGTTCAACGGCTTCGGCGTCCTGGGCTCCCCCGCCGACTGCGTGAAGCTGGCCAGCATGCAGCTCCACGACGGCCCGATCGACCTGGTGGTCGCGGGCATCAACCATGGGGCCAACGTCGGAATCAACGTCTATTACTCCGGCACCGTCGCCGCGGCAATGGAAGCGGCTTTCCTGCGGATCCCATCGGTGGCCATGAGCGTGGCGGCAGCGGAGGGGGAACAGCCCGATTTCGACGCGGCGGCCGGGCATGGGATCGCG
>JAKLEF010000396.1 GCA_022703195.1 Candidatus Fermentibacterota bacterium
CAGGGAAATACGATGTGGCGCGTCTGGTGGGCCGTTTGAACAAACTGATCGACAGCCGTCGCGACCTGCCGACGATTCTGATGGGACCGGGCCGCTGGGGAACGACCACCCCTGCCATGGGTGTCCCCGTGACGTTTTCGGAGATCAACAATATCGCCGCCATTGCCGAAATTGCCTACCAGTACGGCAGTCTTATCCCGGATCTCTCTTTCGGGACCCACTTCTTCCAGGATCTCGTGGAAATGGACATCTTTTACATGGCCATCTACCCGGAACGGGACAAGGTGTTTTTCAACATGGCATGGCTGGAATCCCGGATCAACAAACTGGCGGAGCTGCTCCCCGCCGATGCCGCCTACGCCGACGTCATCCGCGTCATCGACATGGATAAGCAGGATCTCCGGCTCATGTCAGACGTCGTGTCCCAGCAGTTGATCTGTTACAGTCAGGCGTAAGGGTTCAGGCAGCGAAAGGATGAATGAGAATATTTATAATTTCGTATCACAGAGCTTGCTTTCTGA
>JAKLEF010000397.1 GCA_022703195.1 Candidatus Fermentibacterota bacterium
TCAATGTCGTGCGCAATGGCCTGAATCTGGAATTCCGACACAGCAACGGCAGCGACAAGGTCATCGTCACCAACTGGTTCGCCAGCGCCGATGCCAGCGCCTACAAGCTCGAACGCATCGACTTCGCCGACGGCACGCAATGGACCAAGGCGGCGGTGACGGCGCAGGCGCTGATCGTCAGCGGTACGGCCGGGGCCGACACAATGGCCGGCGCCGATGCCTATGGCGACACCCTCTATGGCCTGGCCGGCAACGATACGTTGAACGGCGGTGGCGGCCAAGATTTACTCGACGGCGGCGACGGCAGCGACACGATCACTGCAGGCGAAGACAACGACACTTTGCTCGGCTGGGACGGCAACGACGTGCTGGACGGTGGCAATGGCAGCGACACCCTGGCCGGCGGCACCGGCAACGACACCCTGAACGGCGGCGCCGGCCGGGCGGGACGGGGGCGGCGCGGGTCAGCCGGGCAGCGCCGCCACGAGTGCGGCCGCGGCACGCATGCCGCGGAA
>JAKLEF010000398.1 GCA_022703195.1 Candidatus Fermentibacterota bacterium
CAGGCGGTACTCGACGGGGTCCTCGACCGTGGTGATGTTGACCGCGGGATTCTTCAGGTAGTTCAACGCCGCGTAGAGCGTCGTGCTCTTGCCGCTGCCGGTGGGGCCCGTGACGATGATGATGCCGTGGGGACGCGAGAGCATGGACCTCAGCTCGATCATCGCGTCGGGCTCGATGCCGAGCCGATTCAGATCGTGGCTGACCGCCGCGGTGTCGAGGATTCGCATCACGACCTTCTCCCCGTAGATGGTGGGGATGGTCGAGACCCGCACGTCGATTTCCCGTCCGGAGGTCCGGATGCGCAGCCGGCCGTCCTGGGGGAGGCGCCGTTCCGCGATGTTCATCTGAGCCAGGATCTTGATGCGGGCGATCACCGCCGCGTGCATCCTCTTGGAGGGAGGCACGACCTCTCGCAGCACGCCGTCCACGCGAATGCGCACGATGGTCGTCTCGGCCTGCGGCTCGATGTGGATATCGCTGGCTCGATTCTTGACCGCCTGGC
>JAKLEF010000399.1 GCA_022703195.1 Candidatus Fermentibacterota bacterium
ACGCGGGCGGTGAGGGCGGTGATGTCTGCTTGGCAGTTTTCCCAAGTGGTCCATGCTACCGCACCTTCACCATCTCCGCGATTGGAGCAATAGCAGTCGGCTATCCATCGCCCGTTGACGTTTTCGATGCAGTCGCAAGGTGGGGTTTTATCACTCATGGTGCGGGAGCCTCCTGTGATGCGCGGTGTTCCATGTCTTCTCAGAGTTTCTGGGTAATCCCCAGATTGCCGTGAACGATAAATGCACTGAACGCGAACAAAAGCAGACTTGATGCACGATATTTCAATAGGTTAGCCATCTGGACTTTCCTGGGGGGTTAGGGGTCGCTGGTTCGAATCCAGTCGCTCCGACCACTTTATCCTTCCCCCAAGTCCGCGATGCGCGGATTTATCAGACATTGGCAGGGGAAGGCCGGGGGCGAATCGCCGTCCGCTTCTCCTTTGTGTTTGTTTTGGAACTTGAAGCGCCGCACAGAACCTCGGCATGGCGCTGCATGAACTC
>JAKLEF010000004.1 GCA_022703195.1 Candidatus Fermentibacterota bacterium
TTCGGCAATCCGCAGGATTCTCGCCGATCCCGCCCTGGCCGCCGGTCTCTCCGCCGGCGGATCCAGGCATGCGGCATCCGAGAGCTCGCCCGAGAGGGCCAGGTCGGACTGGCTCCGCATTGCGGGGATGGAACCGCCACCCGCTCCATTCACGATTCCCGGCCCCGGTTCGCTCGCGGCCGCCCTGCACGATCCCCCGCCGGGCCTCACCCTGGTTCCGCGGCTGGATCCCGGGCCATCCCAGTGGACCTTCGAGGGCACCGTCGTGCTCGATCCGCCTCCCGGCCGGCCGGTCTGCCTGCTGACTGCCTCAGGAACCGGCCGGGCCGGGTCGGAACCCCTCTCGCGCGAACCCCGGGTATTCGAGCTGGGCGGGAGGGTCGTCCTCGAAGGGAGGGGAAGGATCCTCCAGGTGACATGGCTGGCACCTCGATGAAGCACGCAGCCTTCGCCGCTGCGCTGATCCTCTCCGCAGCACCGTTCCTTGCGGTGTTCGCCGGAGGGCTCGACGGCCTCGTGGGTGTGCCCATGCCCGACCCGCCCGTACCGGGCGATTCCGACACCTACGAGCAGGCATGGCACTTCTGGTGGGTGGGGACCTCCATCCGCTCGGGAACCGATCCCCGGGTCTGTCCCCTGATCGGGTTGCCCGAACCCTATTCGCTCGTCGGCAGCAACATCGGGTGGCCGGACGCACTGCTGGTCGGGCTGGCGGGATCATCCGACCTCCAGGGAGCCGCTTTCTGCTCTCTCCTATGGGGAACCCTGCTGGTTGCCTGTGCGGGCTTCCTGTTCGCCCGGTCCTGGGGCCTGGAGGCCTGGCCTTCGGCCCTTGCGTCGGTCGCCTCGGCATGGGCTCCGGCGAGAGCCGCGCACGTCCTCCAGCACTACCATGTCGCAGGATTCGGATGGGTGCTGCTCTCTATGGCTCTCCTCAGGATCTTCCTGACAAGGGGCGGACGCGGGCTGCTGCCGGTCTTCGCCCTGTCGCTGCTGCTAGCCTCGATGCAGTCGGCATACCACACCCTTTTCGGAGCACTGGGATCGCTCCTCGTAGCCATATCCACAATCGCCTCCAGGAGCGTTCCCGCAGCCAGGACTGCATCGGCCTCCGGAGCCTTCGCGGTCGCCATGATCCTGTCATACCTGTTCTTCGCGTCGTTCCCCGGAGGCATGCCTCCAGGCATGGGAAGGGCGGAGGCTGTCTACTGGTCGGCCGAGCCAGTGTCCTTCCTGCTGCCTTCTCCGTTCGGTGCACCGTGGGCTCTTTCCGGAGCGGATCCCGTGATGCCGTGGATGCCCAACCTGTTCGAGGGTGTGGTGACTCCCGGCCTGACCGTGCTGCTGCTGGCTGCGGCGTTCCTCCTGCGCAACCGATCCCGCGCCGCGATGACGGCAGAGGACAGGAAGGGACTCATCCTCCTGGCCCTCCTGTCGCTCATCCCGTTCTCGCTGGCCCTCGGCCCGTGGCTCAAGTTCATGGGGGTCCCGGTCGGGATCCCCATGCCCTTCGCGATAGTCCAGGACATACCGATGCTGGAGGGGGCGAGGTCGCCCTCCAGGTTCGCCATCCTCGGGGCCTGCATGCTGGCGGTTCCGGCAGCGGCTGCCGCAGTGTCGCTCGGGCGGAGGGCGGGCATCGCAGCCGCCCTCCTGGTGGTGCTGGAGCTTGTCCCCCCCGGGCTGCCGACGATCAGCGCCGCCGTCCCGTCCGTGTACCGCGAGGGGCTCCCGGGGGAGACCGCGCTGGAGATACCGGCCACGGAGATGGCAAGGCGCCACGGATACTTCATGACGGCCGACGGCCGCGCGAGGCCCGTCTTCTTCCACACTCGGAGGAGCACCGCCGTCTCGGACGTCTTCGATCCGTTCAGGATCGATTCCCCGGACACCGTGAGCGCCGGGGATGCCATCGCGACAGGAGTCGACGTGATCCTCTACAACCGCTGGATGTACGACCCGGTCGTGCGGGAGGAGATGGATTCCCGCTTCGGGGCCCTGTTCCCCGGCGCATCATCCTTCGATTCCGTCTGGGTGTGGAGGAGATGAAGGCCGTACTCGACATGACGATCGTCGCCCATGCACTGGGCGGGGTGGGGAGATACACCCTCGGGCTCGCGCGGGGCCTCTCGCGGATCGCATCCGGCATGGGCGTGGACATCGGGTTCGTCGACGTTCCCGCGGCCAGGAGGGGCACGCTCCCGCCGTGGCCGGGGGCTCTCGAGCTTGACGATCCGTTCTACGCGAGGATACGCGGCCTGAGAAGGGCTCCGGGGATTTTCGGCCTCGAGCGTCTCACCCGCGGCGCGAGGCTCGGCAGGCTCGCCGACGCCGATCTGTATCACGTGAGCGGCGTCCAGCCGCGATATCCGCGCGGCCGCGCAGCGGTCCTCACTTTCTTCGACCCCTCGGCGCTCGAGCACCCCGAGTGGCACACCCCCGACACTGTGCGATACGCCCGGGAGGAGGCCGACATGGCCCGCCGGGGGGCCGCCCTGCTGGCCATCTCGGGATGGGCGGCGGCGAGGGCCCGGGATATCTTCGGCCCCGGCATCCCGATAGGAGTCGCGGGCGGTGCCGCCGACGGGATGTTCACACCCGGCGAACCGGATCCTGCGATACTCGGGACCCTCGGCCTCGAGCCGGGCGGATACCTTCTCCACGTGGGGAACTACGTCCCGAGGAAGAACATCCCTCTCCTGCTCGAGGCGAGGGCCCTGGCAGCCGGCCGCGGCGCCCGCATGCCCCTGGTGCTCGCCGGAGCCGGGGGATGGCGCGAGCCCGATGCGCGCGCACCGGGTGTCCTCGCGCTCAGGGCGGTTCCCGATGCGACGATGGTCTCCCTCTACAGGGGGGCCGCGGCACTCCTCCTGCCCAGCCTCTACGAGGGGCTCGGGCTGCCGGCCCTGGAGGCGATGGCCTGCGGAACCGGGGTGGTCGCCTCCGATGCGACGGCCCTGCCCGAGACCCTCGCGGGCTGCGGCCTGCTCCTGCCGCCCGGCGATGCCGGAGCCTGGGCGGATGCGATGGCGGCGCTCGAGGATGGC
The DNA here is from genome assembly GCA_022703195.1 of Candidatus Fermentibacterota bacterium. GTDB lineage: Bacteria > Fermentibacterota > Fermentibacteria > Fermentibacterales > Fermentibacteraceae > Fermentibacter. The sequence goes on from JAKLEF010000004.1 coordinate 3,048, forward strand.
GGGCTGGCGGGCGAACTGGCCGCGAAGGCCCTCGAGAGGCCCCGCCCGACATGGGACTCCGTGGCGGAGAGGGCCTGCGGTCTGTACCTGGAGGCCGGGAGATGAGGATCCTCCACCTCGTCCACAGGTCGCACCCCTTCCACGGGGGCGCCGAGAGGTACGTCCTTGAGCATGCCCTCGCCTCCTCGAGGTGGGGCCACGAGAGCGTGATCGCCACCACGGACGCCTGGGACATCTCGCTCTTCGCCGACCGGAAGGCCGCCAGGATTTCCAGGAAGCGTGAAATGCTCGGAGACGTGGAGATCCTCAGATTCCGGGTCGTCCACCCTCCGTTGTCGCCCCTGCTCAGAGCGTCCCTGCGCCGCCTGCTGCCCGGGGGGCCGGACAGGTTCTTCCACCCGAACCCGTTCATCCCATCGCTCGGAAGGTACCTCACGCGCGACAGGGGCTTCGCCTTCGTACACGCGAACGCGATGCCCTTCCTCATCTACCAGGGATGGCGGCATGCCCGTGCCCACGGCTGCGGGCTCGCCGCGGTGCCCCATGCCAACATAGGGGAAAGGTTCAGGCGCCTGTCGGACATCCGCTACTTCGCGGGCATGCAGCCCCGGATCCTCTCGAACTGCTCCTTCGCGGTGGCCCAGAGCAGGTTCGAGGAGGGGCTGCTCCTGGAGATGGGCGTCCTGCCCGAGAGGATCCACATCTCCGGCAGCGGCATCGATCCGTCCGAGTTCGAGAACCCGGACATCGCGAGGGCGCGCCGCCGCCTGGGCGTCGACGGCCCCTACGTCCTCTCCATGACTTCCCACTGCGCCGACAGGGGCACCGGGCATCTCCTCGAGGCCTCCAGGTCCCTCTGGAGAGCAGGCCTCGACTTCGTGCTGGTGCTCGCCGGCCCCGTGGCTCCGGGCTTCAGGGCGGATCTGGAAACGGCGCTCGAGGATGTCGGACCCGGGCGAGTCGTGCTCACCGGATACGTCGACAGGGACGAGCGGGCCGGCATCATCGCCGGAGCGGACGTCGTGGCGCTGCCATCCAGGCTCGACTGCTTCGGGATCATCCTGCTGGAGGCCTGGGCCTGCGGGAGGCCGGTCATCGGCTCCTGGGCCGGAGCCATGCCCGACATGGTCGACGACGGACGCAACGGCTTCCTCGTCCCGTTCGGGGATTCGGTCACACTTGCCGACAGGATGGCCAGGCTCCTAGGGAATCCCGGCATGAGGTCATCGATGGGGGCCCGGGGAAGGGCCATGGTCATGCGCGAGAGGACGTGGAGGAAGGTGACGGACCGCTTCTACGGCAGGCTGTCGGAATGCATCCGTCCCGGAGAGGGGCGGCCTTGAGCAGGTCGACCACGGCCCTGGTCGTGACTTTCAACTCCTCGAAGGTGGCGGGAGAGCTGGCCGCGACCCTGGACTCGCTCGCGGACCGATGCGGAGCGGTGGTGGTGGACAGCGACTCCCGGGACGGCACCGTGGATCTCCTCGGCAGGCTCATGCCTGGCATCCGCGTCATCTCGACGGGGGTGAACCGGGGATTCGGAAGCGCATGCAACCTCGGGCTGTCCAGGGTGGAAACGCCCTATACGCTCCTGCTCAACCACGATGCGCGCATCGACGCCGCCTCCCTCGAACTGCTCGAGCGCTGGCTCGATGCGAACCCGGGCACGGCGGCGGTCCAGCCTCTCATAAGGGCCTGGGGCTGGCCCGAGGTGACGGCGAGCCGGGGGATGGGCATCACGGGTATGTACGAGGGCTACGACCTCGGCTTCATGAGATTCGAGCCGGGGCCTGGGGGCGGCCCGGTCAGGGGGGCGGGGGCGACCGCGGCGGTGTCCCTCTGGAGGACGGACGTCCTCTCGTCCCTCTCGGGATTCGATCCGGGCTTCTTCATGTACTTCGAGGACGTGGACCTGTGCATCAGGGCGCGCCTCCGGGGCTGGAGCCTGGACGTGCTGCCCGAAGCGGAGGCGCAGCACATGGTGGGTGTCGCGAGCAGCCGTTCGTCGGCCGGGGTCTGGGAGATCCGCTCGGCATGCAGGCTCGCTATGAAGTACGGACGCGACCCGGGCAGGGCGAGGATGGCACTCCTCGGGCGCGAGATACGCTCACTGGCCGCCATGAGGACCGGGCTGCCGGCATTCCTGAGAAGGGTCGCCGCCATCGCGGCCGAGAACGCCGGGAGGACCGGAGAGGTTTTCGAACCCTCGTCGAAGCCTCCATCAGAGCTTCCCGCGGAGAGGAGCCCGCGTCCCTTCCGGCTCGATCCCGGAGGCATCATCGTCTCCGGACCGGGGTGGGTCTCCGGACGCGCCATGCGCGGATACGGGGCCTTCATTGCCGGTTCGGGATGCAGGCTGACCGTGGACATGGAATCGCGCGGCGGTCCGGTCACCGGCAGGCTCTACTGCGGAAGCGAGCCGGGAGCAGCCTTCAGGACCGATTCGCGCGGGAGCCGTTTCTCGTTCATACTCGGGCCGGGCAGGCACTGCCTCGCCGCGGACGACAGGAACTCGGTCATCCTGATATCCGGGATGAGGGTGGATGAGCAGACGGGCTGACATCGCGACGATCCTCCGGTGCGCCGCCTGGGGCCTGGGAGCCGCCGCACTCCACATGGCGGCCGGGGGCCGGCCATGGGCTGCCGCATCGCTCCTCCTGGCGGCCTCCGGAGCCGCTTCCATCAAAGGGGACGGGATCGCCAGGGCCGCATGCCTCCTGCTGATCTCCGCCGGAGCATCCTTCCCGCAGGCAGCCGGATGGGTGACGGCGGCAGCGGCATTCCTCGGGATCGCCTGCGGGACGGGATTCATGACGAGAGCCCTCCTGGCCCTCTCGATCCCTCCGGCTTTCCAGGGCTCGGCTTCGACTGCCGTGGCAGTCGCGAGTTCTGCGGCAGTCCTGTCGGCGTTTTCCGACTCGAGGCGGGCGAGGACGCTGGCGATACTGGCCGGAGTGGTGCTTGCGATGCTCGTGGAAGGCCCTCCCCGTCCCGGCCCCGAGGCCGAGCTCGTCATACAGGAGACCATGAACGGTCCAGACATCTCCTGGGAGACGTTCCACGTCGACGGATCGAAACCCGTCGCGCTTTTGCGCACTCCAGGAATGGAGGGGGGGACGGCCGACCTGGTCTTGGAAGCCGGTGGGGTCAGGGATTCCATGCCTGTCGGCCTGGTCTTCGCCTCCGAGGGGGTGCACTCCATCCCGCCCGGGAGGAGCGCCTTCGAGCTGCCGCTGGACGGGGGCTTCGTGGAGGTCCGCCTGGCCAGGAGATACCGCCCCTTCGAGCACCCGGTGATACACGTCCTGGAGGCGCACGCCCGTGCGGATTCCTGACATCGCCGCCCTGAGGAGGATGATCCCCGGCGGATTCGCCGCCCATGCAGCTGGTGCGGTCTTCCTGTTCCTGTTCTGGCGCATCGCGGGCATGCCCGACCCGGGGCTCGCCGGGCGGCTGATCCCGCTGGCATGGCTCCTTGCCGGTTTCGTCTCCCCGCACGCGGGACCGGGCAGGGCAGGCGCGGCAGCCCTCGTCGTCTCGGCGGCGGCGGGATTCTTCTGGGCGACCTCGGATCTCGCGGCGGCCGTCTCGATGGCCTCGATGACCGCAGGCCTGTTCCCTGCGATGATCCGTTCGTTCCGCAGGGGAGGCCGCCATGCCGCATCCGCCGTCCTGCCCCTGGCGCCGCTGATCCTCCTGTCCGTCCCGTTCACGGGCGACGAACCCCTGAACGCCGCACTCTGCGAAAGCATCTTCCTCGACGGCGACACCGACGTCTCGGACAATCTCAGGCAGATCGACAGGTGGGCTTCGGTCTCGCCGGAAGCGGGAGCCCCCGTCGCGGGGATCAGCCATCAGCAGCCCCTTTTCTCCCTGCTCCTCGTTCCGGGCCTGTGGTTCGGGATACCGGGGTACAGGATCCTGCCCCTGATCGTCTCGATACTGGCCGCGTGGCTCGCCGGGAGATGCGCAGGGGCCGCCGGATCGAAGGATGGCGCCATGGCGGGTGCTGCGGCCCTTCTGTTCCTGCCGGGCGCCGCCTGTGCGGGGCTGGCTTATGCCGACTGGGCGGCGGCAGGGATTGTGGCTGCCGGAGCTCTGGGGATCGGCGGCAGGAGACCCCTCCTGGCCGCCCTCGCAGCCGCCCTGGCCCTCGCAGCCCTGAAGCTGAGATTCGCCCCGCTGGGAGCAGGCCTCGTCATCGCCGCCCTCGCCGGCAGGAGGGGCATGGGGCCGGCAAGGACTGCGATCGCGGTGATCGCGCTCACCGCCGTCGCCCTGGCGGCGGACCGGTACCTGCTCGGAGGCAGGGTCTTCTGGGTGAGATACGGGAACGTCGAATTCCTGAGCACGCTCTGGAACCGCACCGTTTCCTCGGGATCGGACCTGCTCCGGCTGCCGGTCTTCGCCATGGTCGACCAGGAGGCCGGGCTCCTCTGGAGGGCTCCGTGGCTGACAGCCGCGGTCCCTGGAACCGTTGCGCTCGCGAGGGCGAAGACTCCGGCCGGGCGGGCGCTGCTCCTGTCGGGAGCTCTCTATCTCGCCGGCCTGGTCGTCTGGACTCCCATGGAGTGGCACTCCATGCCCACCCCGGCCGGGCGGTTCTTCATCGCCCTGATGCCGCTGGCCGCTTCCGCCGCCAGCTTCCGCGGCATCCCGCGGCCTCTCCTCGCATTGTCGATTCTCGCTTCCGCCATGTACATCGCCGTGCCGGGCCTGCGCTTCAACCACCTGGACGGCTGCGACGCATTCTTCGACATCCTCGGCCGGGGCCTGCCCGGAAACCTGTGCCTGGCCCTACCTTCGATGGTGAGGCCCGCTGCGACGGTGACTGCGGCATGGTTCGCATTCTGGGTCCTCCTTTCGATCCTCCTTCTCGCGAGGAGGAACGGGGCGGCCCTCGTCCTGGCGGCGCTGGCCGTTCCCGCCGCCGCCGCGCTCGCCGCCTCGACCCGCGGCGTGTACGAGGCGGAGGACCTGTCTCCCGACTACCGGATAGGCTGCTCCCTGTATCCGCTCTCGCAGGATCCGCCCGAGAGGATGGCCTGGCCCGGATCGAGTGAGAGGCTCCTCAGGCTGGGCGAAGCCGGAGACGCAGTCGTGCTGCCGGTTGAACCCGGCGACGGCGGTTCTGTCAGGGTGGAACTCGTGCTCAGGGGGTTCACCTCAGGGGCGGAGCCGCCCGTGCTGGCCGCCCGTTTCGGCGACTGGTCCCGGCTGTCCGGGGTAGCTTCACCCCAGCAGCCGCTCCCTGACTGGATCGGAAGGGTGAGGGAGGGCGAGGCCCCGCCGCCTTCCCCCGGGAATGCCCGGGACACCCTGATAGTGCTGGAGGTGCCCTGCGCCGGGGCCGGCGTGCTGATCCTCTCACCGCAGGGGTCCTATCCGCCCGGCGAGGGGATCTTCCTCGACCGGGTGAGGATCACGGGAACATGACGCGGATCACCGCGGTCATCCCTTCGTGGAACGGGCTCCATCTGCTCGCCGACTGCATCCCTCCGCTCCTCGACGACGGGAGGAGACTCGATCTGAGGGTGATCGTGGTCGACGACGGATCCTCCGACGGGACTGTCGACTCTGGCCCCGGCCTCTTCCCGGGGGTCAGGTTCGTCCCGAACGCAGGCCCGCGCGGCTTCTGCCACTCCGTCAACACCGGGGCCGCCGTCGCTGATGACGGGCTGCTGCTCCTGCTCAACAACGACGTGATCGTCCCGCCGGATTCCATCCAGGGTATCGCCGATGCCCTGGAATCCTCCCCAGATCATGTTCTTGCCGTCATGCCCCGGATCATGAGGGGCGGCGAGGACGAGAGCCTCCTGGGGTGCGGATTCAGGCTCGGCCTCGCGATGACGCTGAGCGGCTCCGGCACGGCCTACCCTTCGGGAGCCTGCTCGATGTTCAGGACCGGGCAATGGAGGGCCCTTGGCGGGCTAGATACCAGATATGCGCCCATGTACTGGGAGGACGTGGACCTCGGTCTCAGGGCCTCCGCTGCCGGGATGGAGGTCCGCAGGGCGGAGGGCTTCCGGGTCCTCCACAGGCATGCCGCGAGCGCGGGCCACGGCACCGCGATGAGGAGGATGCGGGAGAGGAACCGCTTCATACTGATGGATGCGCATTTCCGCAGCAGGAGGATCGAGACGGCCGCCTTCCTGCCGTTCCACGCCGCTTCGTCGCTCGCACGCGGACGGACCGAATTCGTCGCGGGATGGCTGGATTATCTGAAGTGGAGGAGGAACCGGGCCCGATGATCACAAACCGCACCGGCGGGCGCAGGTTCATGGTCGGCGTCGAGCTGCTGCTCGGGCTCGCCCTCGGGGCCGCCGCACTCGCGGCTCTCGTGTCCTTCCTCGTCGTCATGCTCCAGGGCAGGAGGCTCGAGGACGAAAGGCGCGGCAGGGGATTCCTCGTGGCGGAGGCAATCGCGTCCGGCCTGGGCGACAGCCCGTCGCCCGAGGCGCTGGCAGGCCTCTTCAGGAGGTACGAGATAGCTGGGATAGCGGAGGAGGCCCTCCTCCTCGGGCCGGGGGAGGCCGTTCCGGAAGGCGGCGAATGGTTCGGCAGCACCGCCCGCGGGGGCTCGACGGTGGCCGTGCGCATCCCTCCGGCAGGCGCGGAGACGTGGGAAGGCCTGGGCCCACTGCTCGGGGCGATCGCCGCGGTGCTGGTCCTGCTCGCCCTGCTGTCGCCCTCCTACGTCTCGAGGAATCTGACCGCCCCCCTGAGAGGGCTTCTTGCCGACGCAGGCAGGTCGGGCGCGGGAGATTCGACGAGCGCCGTCTCGGCTCGCGCCTCCTTCTCCAGGCTCGTGGACATGCTTGCACAGAGGGATTCCGAGCTGTATGCCCTAAGATCGAAGGCCGAGGAGAGGGCTGACATCGCAGAGGCCGGAGTATCCGCCATGACCGCGGCCGTCGGCTCCCCGGTGTGCGCGATCGACCCCGAAGGCGGGCTCATGGCTTTCAACGCCGCCGCCGAGGAGCTGTTCGGCATCGTGCGGGAGGACCGCGGGAAGCCGTTCCCGAAGGACAGGACCGCGCTCGGATCCGTGGTGTCGGAGATGCTCGCCGCGGGAGAGGGAGGGACATGCCTCTCGGAGCGGACCGTCGAGGAGGACGGAGGGGAGAAGGTGTTCTCCATATCCGTGAGCCGCTCCCCCGGGGGCATGACGGCGGTGCTCGCGACCGACCTGAGCGGCGTGAGGGCCCTCGAGAGGCGCCTCGCCGAGGAGGCTGCGATGGCAGGGCTCGGCACGGCGTCCGCCGGCATCGCGCACGAGATGGGCAACACCCTGTGCGCCCTCTCGGGCTTCATAGACCTGCTCGCAAGGGGCAGGGACGATCCCAGGGCGCTCGAACTCATCGGGGAGGCGCGGGCCGAGGTGGATTCGGCCCTGAAGATGATCGAGTCCTTCAAGATGATGTCGTCCGCAGGATCGGGTTCCCCGGTCGCGATGGAGGCATCGGACCTGGTCGGGGCCGCGCGCTCATGGGCCTCGCAGATCCAGGGCCCGGTGGACGTCCGGGCCACCGGTCCGGCCGGTTCGGTCGCGGCCGATCCGGCCCTGCTCGAGAAGGCCGTGGTGAACCTCCTCCGGAACGCACGGGATGCCGATCCCTCAGGCACGATCGAACTCTCGCTCGAAACCCGGGATGGATGGCTGGCGATCACGGTATCGGACCGCGGGCACGGCCTGCCTCCCGATCCCTCCGTCGTTCTCAAGCCGTTCTTCTCGACCCGGGGCGACCAGGGCCACATGGGGATGGGCCTGACGCTCGCGAAGAGGATCGCGCTGTCTTTCGGAGGGGATCTCAGGGCGTGCCAGCGGGAGGGCGGAGGAGCCACGTTCGTTGTTATGCTTCCTCTGAGGGAGGCAAGATGAGGTCGATCCTGCTGGTGGAGGACATGAGGGGCATGCGCTCGATGCTGACGGCGGCGCTCGCCGAGGACGGCTGGACAGTCAAGGCAGTCGCCGACGGCCTCGAAGCGGTATCGCTCGCGCCCGGATCCTCCTTCGACGCCGTGCTTTGCGATGTCTGCCTTCCCGGCGCCGACGGGCTGGAGGTCCTGTCGGCATTCGCCGCCCACAGACCGGCTACTCCGGTGGTCCTCATGACGGCGTTCGGCACGATCGACCTGGCCGTCAGGGCGATGAAGCTCGGCGCGAGGGACTTCATCACCAAGCCGTTCGAACTGTCCAGCCTGACGGCGCTCCTGGCGGGCCTCACGCCCGGTTCGCAGGGCTGCATGGTCGGCTCCGACCGGGGGTTCCTGGATGCTCTCGACAGAGCCGCGAAGGCATCCGGGAGCAGCCTCAACGTCCTCGTGCTGGGCGAGAGCGGAACCGGGAAGGAGCTCCTGACCAGGAGGATCCACGACATGAGCGGGAGGGCCTGCGGCCCCTTCATACCGGTGAACTGCGCGGCGATCCCGTCGGAGCTCCTCGAGAGCGAGCTGTTCGGAGCCGAAAAGGGCGCCTACACGGGCGCCGATTCGCCCAGGCCCGGGAGGTTCGAGCTGGCGGACGGGGGCACGATCTTCCTCGACGAGGTGGGAGACCTGGCTCCCGCCCTCCAGGGGAAGCTGCTGAGGGTTCTGCAGGAACGGACCTTCACGAGGGTCGGCGGCTCCGTCCAGAGGACGGTGGACGTGAGGATCGTCTCGGCCAGCAACAGGGACCTGGCTGCCGAGGCGGCATGCGGGCGCTACAGGCCCGACCTCTTCTTCAGGCTCTCGGAGTTCCCCGTCTCGATCCCGCCGCTGCGCGCCAGGAGATGTGACATCGTTCCGCTCGCCGCGCATTTCCTGGCCGAGGCGGGGAGGCCCGGATGCCCCCTGCCGCCGGGAGCCGTCGACGCGCTGGAAGGCTACGGATGGCCCGGGAACGTCAGGGAGCTGAGGAGCATCATCCACAGGGCCTGTGCGCTCGCCGCCGGGAGGGAGATCGAAAGAGCGGATCTGGAGATCCCCGAGCCGGCGAAAGCGGCCACAGGGCTGCTGGATGCATCCTCGAGGGCCGCCCGCGAGGCCGAGAGGGCGATGCTTCTCGCGGCTCTCGAGGAGTGCGGGTGGAACAGGACCGAGGCCGCGCGCAGGCTCGGGGTCAGCAGGCAGACCCTCTCGAGCAAGATCAGGGATCTGGGGCTGTCAAAGGGCTGAGCCGCGAGCGTCAGCTGGAGGCCTCGGCCTCCATCGCCTCCGCCGCGGTGAGTCCGGCAGCACGGGACATCGCATCCAGGACCCTGGCGGAACCCTTTAATGAGACGCCCTTCACGAAGCACTCCTCGAGGGCTTCGGCTATGCCCTGTTCGCCGATTCCGGACCAGTCGGCCCCGGCCCTCCTCGAGCCCCTGCGCCTGTCGGTCAGGAGCCAGGCGAGCGCCGAAGCGGGCCAGCCGACCCGGGGCCTCACCGTGTCGAAGAGATCCGCCGACTCCCAGTTGATGAGCCTTCCGGCCAGCTGATCAGGCACTCCCAGGGCGGCATACGACTCCCTGCGCTCCCACGGGCGGGGCTTCAGCCTGGCCACGATCCTGGCGCGTAGTTCGTCCGAGACGGGTTCGGGCGGGAGGTCGGTGTCGGGATACATGCGGTCCGGCCCGGGAAGGATCCGCTCGAATGTCGTCCTGCCGCCGGCGAGGGCCTGCCTCGTCTCGGACGGGACTCCGTCGAAGGCCTCCCTCACACGGATGACCGTCTCCTGGGAGGCTGTGACGAGATCCTCCTGGGGGCCGGCGAAGAGGAGCACGGCATCTCCGGGATCGGTCACGCCCATCGCGGCGCGAAGGGCTTCGGGAGCCTCCGAGACGCAGGGACGGCGCTCGAGGCAGGCGATGACCCTTATCCTGCCGTCGATCTCGTCGAGGAAGTCCATTCCGGGCTGGAGGGGCCAGTGTATGAAGGGGGCGAATCCGGGCAGGACCTGTACCGCTGCAGATTCTCCCGCGTTCAGCGTTCCCAGGCCGGACACCGAGATGGCGGCGGGGTCCAGGAAGATCGGGGACGCGTTGTAGAAACCCTTGTCCGCCCCGGAGCCGGGAAGAGCCGCCCTCAGGTCGAGGAGACCCTTCTGCCTGTATGCTTCCGTTGCGCAGAGAGCCTCGATCATGCCTATGCGCGGGACACCCTTGATCTCTATCCTGGTGCCGCCCCGGATGGAGACGTTCACGTCCTGCCTCACCGAGCCGATGCCCCTCCTGACCCTGCGTGTCGAACGCATGACATCGCCCACGAGGGCGGCTCCGAGAGCAGCCTCCGCAGGCGTGTAGAACTCGGGCCTCGTCACCGACTCGACGAGGGGGATCGACAGGCGGTCGGTGCGGTAGAAGACGTGGTGTCCGACGTCGTCGACCTCGCGGCAGGCATCCTCCTCGAGGCTCAGCTGGAAGAAGCCGAGAGTCCTCCCGAGGAATGGAACGCTTCCGTTCACGCCGACTATAGCGGTGCGCTGGAATCCGGTCGGGATGCTGCCGTCGAGGTACTGCTTCCTTGTGATGTGGATTTCATCGACGAGCGACATCCCGAACATCATGGCTATCTCGAGGGCGGACTCCACGGCTTCGGGATCGGCCTTGAAGGGTGGAGTGTCGTCCATCTCGTAGGTGCAGACACTGCTGTTGTAGAGGAGGTAGTGGACCTGCTTCCTGGTCTTGAACTCCATGAGGGCCGTGCCGTCGTACTCGCCGAACTCGCTGAGGGTCGGCCTCATGTGGCGGAGGAGCTCGGAGTCCGGGGGGTCGTTCCTGATGGATGCCGGGCAGCGGCAGAAGAGCTTGTTGGGTGTGGCGAGCTGCTGGTGGGTCTCCAGACCGCTGCGGAAGCCCAGTTCGACGAGTTCAGAATAGCCGTCGGCGCGAGCAGACAAGGGAGGGCTCCTTCCGGTGGTTAAATCAGGACGAACATATCAGGACGCGCCGGCGGGTCAAGAAATGCGCATCCCCGTCGTTGACCGGGGGACACTCCCCGGGTATGATCCGAGCGTGAAGGCACACGTGGCATTCCCGGCCCTTCAATGCGCTGCTCCGTCAAGGGGGGCAGCGTTTTGTCATATCCGGGGGTGTGCATGTGCGGTGCGCCGGCATTTCGAAAGGAGCGGGCTATGAACATCGACATCAGCGGCAGGCACTTCGAGCTCTCCGAGGGCATCAAGACCTATGCGAGAGAGAAGCTTTCCGTTATGGAGAAGTTCTACGACGGGATAGACGACATACACGTCGTGCTCGAGGTCACAGCCGGCATCAACCACTCCAGGATCCAGGTGCGCGGCGACAGGCTCAAGATCGACGCCAGGGCCCAGTCGCACGACATGTACGCCGCCCTGGACGAGACGGTCGGCAATCTCGAGAAGCAGCTCAGGCGCTTCAAGGACAGGCTCCACAGCCATCCCCACAGGCCCGGGCAGGAGGACGCAAACGCCGCTTTCCTCTCCGCGGGCGACATCTGGATGCCCGATGCCGGATCCGAGCTCACCGGGCCGTTCGTGATCGACAGGATAGACTCCCTCCCCAGGATGCGCACGGAGGACGCCATGACCGAGTACGAGCTCACAGGCGGACACTGCATGCTCTTCCACAATACCGAGACATCTTCCGTGAACGCAGTCTACAGGGCCTCCGACGGTTCGAGCCGCGTCGTCGAGCTGAAGCCGCTCAGGGAAGAGAACGCCTGAGATGAGGGACAGGTACCCCGAACCCGGGGACATGACGGTACGCAGACTCGTCGAACTGATAGGCCAGAAGCTCCTCATCACCCCGGTCGCCGGCGAGACAGGCTACTCCAGACTCGTCGGCAGCCCGGACATCAACAGGCCCGGTCTGGCCCTGACCGGCTTCACACACCGCTTCCTGCACGACAGGATACAGATCATCGGCGAAACCGAGATCACGTACCTGTCCTCCCTGGACCAGGAGGCCCGGGAGACCGCTGTCCGAAACCTGTTCCAGTTCCCGGTGTACTGCTTCATAGTCACGAAGGGGTTCGAGCCGCCCGCGGAGATCGCCGAAGGGGCCGCCGGCTGCGACTGCGCCGTTTTCCGATCTCCGAGGGACACCACCCCCCTCATCCATGACCTGACCGGGTACCTGTCCGAGGTGTTCGCGCCGAGGAAGTGCGTGCACGGCACGCTGGTCGATGTGTTCGGCGTCGGCCAGCTCGTGACGGGGCGCAGCGCCATCGGGAAGAGCGAAGCGGTCCTCGGACTGGTGGAGCGCGGGCACAGGCTGATCGCCGACGACATAGTCAGGATAAGGCGGACGGGCGAGCAGCTCCTGGGAACGGGCGACGCCATAATGGGCAGCCACATGGAGATCAGGGGCCTCGGCATGGTGAACATCCCCGTGCTCTACGGGATCAGGTCCGTCAAGGACCGTCATCCCGTAGACATGGAGGTCAGGCTGGTCGACTGGACCCAGAAGCCCGATTTCGACCGGACCGGCCTCGACAGGAGCACCACGACCTATCTCGGGGTCAGGATTCCGCAGATAGTCCTGCCAGTGCTGCCGGGGCGAAACATAGCCCTCCTGCTCGAGGTGGCGGCCATGTCCTTCCTGCTCGAGAGCCGCGGAGTGGACGTCCCTGCGGAACTGGATCTCAAGCTGATCGAGAGGATGAGGGAAACCCCCGGCGGCGGATGATGCCGTAGATCAGGAGCCGTGAGTTGTACCAGAAAGCCGTAGCAGTCCCGAACAGGCTGGGGGTCCATGCCAGGCCCGCGGCGCTGATCGTGAAGAAGGCCGCCGTGTTCGGCAGCGAGATCACCATCTCCAACGGGATCGAAGAGGTCAACGGCAAGAGCATTATGGGAGTCATGACCCTTGCGGCCGGCCAGGGGACCGAGCTGCTCATATCGGCGTCGGGCGAAGATGAGGAGAGGGCGGTCGAGGAGCTCTGCAGCCTCGTTTCCTCCGGTTTCGGAGAGGACTGAGGTGAGCCGCTCCTTCGAGGGCACCCCGGCGTCGCCAGGGATAGCGGTCGGTCCCGCCTTCCTTCTCGACGTCGAGGAGCTCAGGGTCGCGAGGAGGGAGATCTCCGGGGAGACGGAGGCCGGGAAGGAGCTGGCCCGGCTGGATGACGCCCTCTCCGCCACCTGCGAGGAGCTCCGCAGCCTCTCGGACGGCATGGGGGAGCTCGTAGAGGGCAGGCAGATCCTCGACGTGCACATGATGCTCCTCGACGACCCCGTCATGCTGGCCGACGTCCGCAGGCGCATCACCGAAAACCGCGACAACGCGGAGCACGCCCTCAGCCAGGTGCTTTACGACGTGATCCAGAGATTCCGCGCCATGGAGGACCCGCTCATAAGGGAGAGGGCCTCCGACGTCAGGGACGTAGGCCGGAGGGTGCTCGCCAAGCTCCTCGGCTCGGAGAGGGAGGCCCTCGGAAGGGTCTCCAGGCCGGTGGTGCTCGTCTCCAGGGAGCTGGATCCGTCAGTGGCGGCCGGGCTCCGCAGGGACCAGGTGCTCGGATTCGCGACGGACGAGGGCGGCAGCACCTCGCACACCGCCATCCTCGCCAGGAGCCTGGGCATCCCGGCGGTCGTAGCCCTCAGGGAGGCCGCCGAGGCCGTCCAGCCGGGCATGACCGTCATCGTGGACGGGATCCACGGGCGAGTGATTCTCGATCCCCAGCAGGACGAGCTCGAATACTACACCCGCCTGCGGGACAAGTACTCCGAGATGGAGGCCGCGATTGCCCGCAACGCCTCCGATCCCGCCGTCACCGCGGACGGCCGGCCGGTGGAGCTGGCCGGCAACATCGAGTTCTCCCAGGAGGCCGATCAGGTGAGGAAGTACGGCGGCCGGGGCATAGGCCTCTTCCGCACCGAGTTCCTCCGCCTCCTCTCGCCGGATGCGGACGACGAGGACATGCAGTGCATGGCCTACTCCCACGCGCTGCGGGAGATGAAGCCCTATCCGGTGGTGATACGCACGCTCGACCTCGGCGGCGACAAGTTCCCCGGAGTCCCGGAACTGAGGGAGCGGAACCCGTTCCTGGGCTGGCGCGCGATCAGGGTATGCCTCGACAAGCCCGACATCCTGAGGCGCCAGATCTCGGCCATACTCAGGGCTTCCGTCGAGGGGACGGCCTGGCTGCTCATACCCATGGTCACCGAGCTCGACCAGGTGTTGAGGACCCGGGACATGCTCGAGGACACCAAGCTCGCACTCGCGCGGGACGGCATACCGTTCGATCCCGGCATCCCCCTGGGCATCATGGTCGAGACCCCGGCGGCGGCCATCGCCATCGACATCTTCCTTCCGCACGTCGACTTCGTATCGATAGGCACCAACGACCTCACGCAGTACACTCTGGCTGTCGACCGGGGGAGCCCCTACGTCGCCCACCTCTTCGACCCGCTCCACCCGGCCGTGCTCAGGCAGATCGACCATGTCGTCAGGAAGTGCCACGCTGCCGGCAGATGGGTCGGGGTCTGCGGCCAGATAGCGGGGGAGCCGCTGGCGGTGCCGCTCCTCCTCGGGCTCGGGGTGGACGAGCTGAGCGTGTCTATCTCCCTCATCCCCGACATCAAGAAGATGATAGGGGTCGTCGACACCGCGGAGGCAGCCGGGCTGGCGGGCGAGGCGCTGGCCGCCGACTCGGCCCTCAAGGTGAGACAGCTCGCGAGGAGCTATGTCCAGGGCAGGTTCCCCACCATTCTCCTGAACGGATTCCAGGGAACGGAGGAATGATGCACGCTGTCATCCCTGTCGCCGGAATGGGGACTAGGCTCAGGCCTGTCACCCACACGACGCCGAAGGCGCTGGTGCCGGTGGCGGGCAGGCCCGTGCTGGGCCACATCATAGACAGGATCATCCCTGCTGGAGTCGACAGGATCACGCTGGTCGTGGGCCATCTCGGCGATCCGATCGTGGAATGGGTCAGGTCCGAGTACCGGATGAGGGTGGATTTCGTCAGGCAGGACACCATGAACGGACTCGCAGGCGCCATCGCGCTCTGCGCCCCCCTGATCGACGACGGCCCGACTCTCGTCGTGCTGGGCGACACGCTCTTCGAAGCCGACCTCTCGGGCATCGCCTCGGAGAGCCGCAACAGGCTGGCGGTCTGCCCCGTGGAGGATCCCTCGCGCTTCGGCGTGGTCGTCGCGGAGGGGAACAGGGCCGTCAGGCTCGTCGAGAAGCCCTCGGAGTTCGTCAGCGACCTCGCCATTGTGGGCATCTACATGTTCCGGAGCGGGGCCGGGATGATACGCGCCTGCGAGGATCTCATGCGCGAGGGTGTGAGGACCAGGGGCGAGTTCCAGCTCACCGACGCGATGCAGCGGATGATCGACGGAGGGGAGGAGTTCGAACTGGTCAGGGTCGACGACTGGCTGGACTGCGGCAGGCCCGAGACACTCCTCCAGACCAACAGGATCCTCCTGGACGGGGATCGCGGCTCCCATCCGCCGGAGATCCCGGGCTCCCTCGTGATCCCTCCGTGCCACATCGACCCGGGAGCCTCCGTGGAGGGGTGCATCCTGGGCCCGTACGCGTCGATCGGGCCGGGCTGCAGGCTGGCCGGGTCCGTCGTGCGCGATACCATCGCCTGCGGCGACAACACGATAGAGGACTCCGTCCTGGACGGTTCGGTGCTGGGCTTCCGGGCCTCCGTGACGGGGAGGCCGGTTTCGGTCTGCCTGGGTGACGATTCCACGATCTCCCGGTGACTGCAGGGCAGTCATTTACGGCGCCTCCCTCGGTTCGAGGGGCGGCACCGGGGTATACCTGGCAAGACTCCTCCGGGGTCTGATCGAGGCAGGCGAGGACGGCGTCATGGTCGCCGCGGGAGGCAGGCTTGCAGGCCTCCGGGAGGCTCTCTCCCTGCCGCGTGCGGGATCCTCCGGCAAGGTCGTCGACGAGATGATCCTGGCCCCGATCGCGGCTTCGCGGATGAAGGGCGCGCCCGTCCACATGCCTGCATTCACGGGATGCGCGCCCCCGGGGGCCGCATCCCTGCTGACCCTTCACGATCTCGCCTTCTTGGCGCACCCGGGCTGGTTCCCGCCCCTGCGGAGGCTCTACTACAGGCTCGTCTTCCCCCGCTCGGCGCGGTCGGCCGACATCGTCATGGCCGACAGCGCCTTCACCGCATCGGAAGCGGCGAGGCTGATGGGGCTCGATCCGGCGAAGCTCAGGGTGGTCCCCCTGTCCTCGGGTTCCGGCGGGTCGGGGGACGCGGGGAGGGGCAGGAGGAAGCTCACGGGCGGAGGCCCCTACATCCTCAGCGTCTCGACGATCGAACCCAGGAAGAACATCCCCGCCCTGCTCGATGCCTGGAAGGGCATCGCGGCAGCGAGGCCCGGGATGACCCTGGTGGTCGCCGGGCGGTGGGGATGGGGACCGGCGGAGACCAGGAGAAGGCTCTGTTCGATGCCGGGCGTTCTCTGGACAGGTCCTCTCGGCGACAGCGACCTTGCCGACGCCTATGCAGGCGCCGAACTGCTCGTGTACCCGTCCCTGTACGAGGGTTTCGGGCTGCCCCCACTCGAGGCCGCCCTGGAAGGGACGCCAAGCGTCCTTGGGCCGGCGGACGCCCTGCGGGAGGTGTACCACGACGTCGCGGCAGCTTTCTGCGGGGGATCTCCGGGATCCATAAGGGATGCCGTCCTGGATGCACTCGAGAGCCGTCGCGAACCATCGGCCCTGAGGGATTTCGCACGCGGGCTGAGCGACCGGGCCATGGCCGGGCGGGTCGCCGGCATCTACAGGGAGGCCGGGGGATGAGGATCCTGCACGTCTACAAGGATGTGTATCCACCGGTTCACGGCGGCATAGAGAGGTACATCCACGACACCGTTTCCTCCATGTCGGCGCGGGGGCATGAATCCACCATCCTCGTCGCCTCCAGGAAGCCGGCCCTCAGGACAGGCAGGCGCTCGATCGACGGCAGTCCCGTGATCGAGGCCCCGTGCCTGGGGCGGCTGTTCTCGAACCCGGTGTGCCCCGGGCTGGCGTCGCTCCTGCGCAGGCTCCACCGCGAGATGCGGTTCGACCTGGTGCACTACCATCATCCGCTGCCCACGGCCGCGGTCTCCTGGGCCTTCGCGGGGCTGGACGCCCCCCACATAGTGACCTACCACAGCGACATAGTGAGGCAGTCCCTCCTGGTGCCGCTGATAGAACCCTTCCTCTGGCCGTTTCTCCGCAGGGCCCGGGCCGTCCTGGCCACCTCGCCCGCATACGCGGAGTCGTCGAGATACCTCCGCCGGCTCCCCAACGTGCGCGTTGTCCCCCTCGGGGTGGACACCCGCAGATTCAGCCCGGGCCCAGCGGACGGCGCGGGTGGGTACTTCCTCTTCGTAGGCAGGTTCCGCCGCTACAAGGGCATCCCCGTCCTCCTCGAAGCCTGGCGCGGCCTTCCGGGGCGGCGCCTCGTCATGGCGGGGAGCGGGCCTCTCTCGAAGGAGATCTCCGAGGCCGCATCGAGGGACGGTTCGCTCGTCGAGCTCGCAGGAGACGTCGGCGACGACAGGCTGGTCGAACTGTACAGGGGGGCCAGGGCGCTCATCCTGCCGTCCACGGAACGCTCGGAGGCCTTCGGGCTCGTCCAGGTCGAGGCGATGGCGTGCGGAACCCCTGTGATCAGCACCGACATAGCCACGGGCGTCCCCTGGGTGAACAGGGACGGGGAGAGCGGCCTGACGGTGCGCGCCGGGGATCCGGGGGCCATACGAGAAGCGGTGGAGAGGCTCGATGACGACGCCCTGAGGGGCGGCCTGTCGGCCGGAGCCAGGTCCAGGGCCCTGGCGCACTTCGACATGGAGAGGACCATGGACGAGCTCGAGAGGATCTGCAGGGATGCCGCAGGGATCTGAGGGCGGCGCGGGAAGGCCGTCCGTCCTACTGCTGGTCATCGCCGGGACGGCGCTGGGTTTCGCCGAGAGCCTGCTCCCCAGACCGCTGCCGTTCCTCAAGCCGGGATTCGCGAACATCGCGGGCGTCCTGGCGGCGATCACCATGGGTACGCGGGGAGCCCTGAGGGTGAATGCAACCAGGTGCCTGGCCGTGGCCCTGGCGACCGGCACCCTGGCGACTCCCTCGTTCGTCCTGTCCATGAGCAGCGCTCTTTCGTCGGCATTCACAATGGGGTCATGCTCCCGGCTGGTGCCCGGGCGCCTGTCCATAACCGCCCTCTCGGTTGCAGGGAGCGCGGCCGGCATGGCCGCCCAGCTCATAGCCGCATGCGCCTTACTCCCGGGCCTTCCCGT
>JAKLEF010000040.1 GCA_022703195.1 Candidatus Fermentibacterota bacterium
GCGTGCGCGGCGTGGGATACGGGCTGAGGGCGTGATGAGGCGCTCACTGCTCATCACTTCGCTCCGCGGCTATGCTTTCGTCATCATGGTGCTCGGTCTGCTCGTCCCTCTGTTCGTTTACGGAGGGATGAGGCCGGCCCTGACCGGCCTAGCGCTCGCCGACCTCACCAGGACCGCCGTTTCGGCGCGCAGCGCCCTGTCGCGCGACATCCTGTCGGGGGATCTGGCGAGTGCAGACAGTATAGCCTCGATGCTCGACCGGGACACGGGGGCGCGGATCACCGTCATCGCGCCCGACGGCAGGGTGGTCATCGATACGCAGGCCGACCCGGGCTCGATGGAGGGCCACAGGACGCGGACGGAGGTCATGGCCGCGCTCGAGAACGGCACTGGAACGGCCATCCGGAGGAGCGCCACCCTCGAATCGGACATGCTCTACGCGGCGGCAGCCGTCGAGCGTGACGGAGAACCGGTCGCGGTGGTACGCGTCAGCGTCCCCTTCCGGCATCTCTCGGCAGTGATGTCCGGAGTCGGCCGTCGCACGGCGCTGCTCGCTGCGGTGGCGGTGGCGCTGTCGGCATTGCTCGCGTGGCTCTCCTCGCGTGCCCTGGCGGTCCCCATAGGGAGGCTGGCCGACGGCTTCATCCGCATGAAGGCAGGGGACTTCGGCGTACGTACCGGGCCGTCGCGGATCGCCGAACTCGATGCACTTTCCAGGGGTTTCAACGAGGCGGCCGCCGACACGGAAAAGCTCCTCTCCGAACTCTCCGAGAGGAACTCGCAGTTCCAAGCCATCCTCGAATCGGCTTCCGGACCCATCGCCGTCCTCGACAGCGACGGGGGATTCGTGTACGCCAACGCTGCATTCCGAGCTCTCGGATCTGTCGAGGTACTGGAGGGAAGCGACTACAGGCAGGTCGTCGCAGGCCCGCAGCTCCTGGCGGCTCTCGGGGATGCTGTCTCGTCGAAGGCAGACGGCCAGGGCAGGATGGTCGAGGGCGGCAGGACCTGGGCGTACTCCTACACCGGGGTGTCCGGTCAGGACCAGGTCGTCTTCAGCCTGGCCGACATAACCGAGATGGCCAATCTCGCCGCCATGAAGCGCGATTTCGCCGTCAACGTCGCACACGAGCTGCGCACTCCGCTGACCGCCATAAAGGGGTTCGCGGAGACCCTCGCCGAGAATGCCAGGGGTGACGAGGCGAAGTACCTGGGCACCATCCTCCGGAACACCGACAGGCTGATCAGCCTGGTGAGGGATGTCCAGACCCTCGCGATGCTCGAGAGCCCGGGCGCGGAGCCGGAGTTCAGGCCTGTCGACCTCGGAGCCCTCGCGGCAACCGTACTGGATCTCTTCAGGCCCGCCGCAGCCGCGAAGGGCCTCGAACTGCGACTCGACACCGGCGACCTCCCATCCGTGGACGGCGATGCCTTCAGGCTCGAGCAGGTCCTGGTCAACCTGCTCGACAACGCGATCAAGTACACAGACACGGGATCAGTCTCCGTCACCCTCTCCACCCGAGGCGACCATGCCGCGATCGACGTAGAGGACACCGGGCAGGGCATCCCCGCCGAGGAGATCCCCAGGCTCTGCGAAAGGTTCTATGTCGTAGACAGGTCGCGCTCCCGAAGCCTCGGCGGGACCGGTCTGGGCCTCGCGATAGTGAAGCACATCTTGATGCTGCACGGAGGGTCGCTCGACATTCGCAGCGAGGTAGGCAGAGGCTCGGTCTTCACCGTTCTGCTCCCGCTCCCCGCGGATCGCGCCCGGTCCTAACCGAATCTTAACCCTGCCTGAACAGATTCCTCACGGGTGAGGCCGATACTCCCTCGGAGAAACGGAGGCCCGGTGCAGGGCCGGCGGATGCCGGGCACCTGCGGCGGCCTGGGAGAGGGAGCTGACTGATGCACGTAAGAACTTCCCTTCTCGGAATCCTGTTGATGACGGCCGGGATGGCCTTCGCGCCCGAAGCCTCTGCAGACGGCGTCTACGGCGATTTCATCATCGACTACACCTACATCGCCGGTCATCACCTGGACGGACAGCCGGGACCCGATTCGGCGGCGATGGACATCGACGGCTGGAACGGCTTCGGCATCCGCAGGGCGAGGATCGGGTTCAAGAGGAGCCTGACCCCCGAGGTCTCGATGGATTTCCGCCTCGAGGCCAGCCAGCCCGACTGGATGTCCTCGCTCGGGTATGACGGCAAGACCGCCTCGACTGCCACGCCATTCGTCAAGGACGCCTATGTAAGCTGGGCGGTCACGCCTTCGCTCATCCTGAGGGGAGGGCTTCAGGCCGATCCCCTCAACACCGTCGCGGAGACCGTCTGGGGCTACAGGTCGGTCGAGAAGCTGGTGACCGACCTGCACTCGGTCGAACCGAGCCGTGACCTGGGCATCTCCGCGATCGGGCGGTTCGACCGGTTCTACTTCACGGCCCTCGCCGGCAACGGCCAGGGCGACAAGAGCGAGACGTACAAGGGCAAGGAGATCTACCTGATCGCCGGCTACATACCGATCCCGAACATGTACGTGGAAGGTGGCATGTGCTTCGAGGCCGAGGCCGAGGGGCAGAACCACACCACGATACAGGGCCTCGTGGGCTACAACGGCCCCGCCTTCCACGGCGGGATCCAGTACGCATCCTTCACCAGGTCCTTCGATGACGACACCGAGGATCTGGACATCGGAGCCCTGTCCTTCTTCGCCGGAGTGCCCGTCTCCCCGGCGGTCGAGATCATCGGCAGGTTCGACATGGTGGACGAGGATCCCTCAGCCGACAACATCTCGGGCATCCACATGGCCGACTATGCGCCCACGAACACCATCATCGGGGGCGTCGCATTCACCCCGGCCCCCAACTTCCAGATCATCCCCAACGTGGAGTACGTGTCCTACGGGACGCCCGAAGAAGACGGAACCGAGACTCCGGATGCGGACACCTTCGTAAGGCTGACGCTCTGGAACAAGTGGTAGAACGGAGAGGAATGATGATGACTCCAGTCAAGGCGCTGCTCGCCGCCTCCATGACCGCCCTGCTGGCCGCAGGCTGTGGAAATCCCCCCGACCGCGCGGGTGACACAGGTGATAGCACGGACTCCCTCGGCGGCGAGATAACCGTCGTAGGCTCGACCACCGTCCAGCCCGTGGCCGAGGTCCTTGCGGGCGCCTTCGAGGAACTCCACCCGGGATGCGTCATCACGGTGCAGGGCGGCGGCAGCAGCGTCGGGGTGACATCGGCCGGCCAGGGAGCGGCGGACATCGGGAGCGTCTCCCGCGACATCAGCCCCGGTGAGTTCGCGGAGTTCCCCGGCCTCGTGGTGCACACCATCGCGCGTGACGGCATCGCAGTAGTGGCCGACCCCGGAGTTCCCGTCGACGGCCTGACGATCGACCAGGTCCGCGGGATCTTCTCGGGTTCGATCACGAACTGGTCGGCGGTGGGCGGACCCGACATGCCGATAGTGGTCGTCTCCCGCGAGGAGGGCTCGGGCACCCGCGGAGCCTTCGAGGAGCTGATGCTGGGCGAAGGGGTCCAGATCTCTTCCGGCGCCATCCTCCAGGCCTCCAACGGAGCCATACTCACTACCGTCTCCGGCACGCCCGGCGCGATCGGCTACCTGTCGTTCGGCTATCTCGACCCGAGCGTGAAGGCGCTGTCGATAGACGGCGTCGCCCCGACGCCTGCGAACGCGGCGAACGGAACGTACACCGCCGTCAGGCCTCTCAACCTCGTCACCAGCGGTGATCCCGACGGGCTCGCAAGGGCCTGGATCGACTTCATCTACAGCGCCGACGGTCAGGCGATCGTCGTCGAGCAGGGCTACCTGTCCGTCAACGGATAGAAGGCCCGGAAGGATTCGCCGGAATGAACAGCTCAGTCATGTACGCCGCTGCAGTGATCCTGTCGACCTGTGGAGCCGTCTCGGCCGAGGGGATCACCGTTGCCGGCTCGACCACCGTCCAGCCCCTCGCGGAGAAGCTCGCACTCGCGTACGAGACGGTGGCCCCCGGTGTCACCGTGGAGATATCGGGTGGCGGTTCGAGCGTGGGGGTGACCTCGGCCGGCAACGGATCGGCCGACATCGGCACATGCTCGAGAGAAGTCACCCAGGCCGAGTTCGAGAGGTTCCCGGACCTAGAGGCCCTCTGCATCGCCCGCGACGGCATCGCGATCATAGTCGGTCCGGATGTCCCGGTGACCAATCTCAGCAAGAGCCAGGTAAGGGACATCTTCGCGGGCGACATCACCGACTGGTCGGAGGTCGGCGGTCCCTCCGAGCCGATCCTGCTGGTCTCCAGGGAGGAGGGATCGGGCACCCGCGCCGCCTTCGAGAACATCGTCCTTGCTGACGCTGCGCTGATCTCCGGAGCGGCGGTCCTCCAGCCCTCGAACGGGGCGATCGTCACCACCGTAGCGACAACGCCGTACTCGATCGGCTACGTCTCGTTCGGCTACCTCGACGGATCGGTGACCGCCTTGTCGATAAACGGGGTCGCCGCAACAGTGGAGAACGCCCTCGCGGCCAGGTACCCCATCGTCCGTCCCCTCCTGATGCTCACTGATGGCGAACCCTCGCCGGCCGTCCGGGGCTGGCTTGATTTCATCATGAGCCCGGCCGGACAGAGCATCGTCGAGTCAGAGGGCTACCTGTCCGTCGGACCGGTCGAGTAGGGCCGGCCGGGTGACCGCGGGAAGGCCGGCATGACACGCAAGGGAGCGGTCGAGAGCGCGATGAGAACGGTGCTGCTGTGCGCCGGGCTCGCCTCGCTCCTGATCGTGGCGATGACGGGGATCTTCATCCTGCGCGAGGCCATGCCGGCCTTCCGTGAGGTGGGGGTGTGGCGGCTCCTCTCGGGCAGCGAGTGGAGGCCGGGCCAGGAGCTGTACGGGCTGCTGCCGATGATCGCAGGATCGGGACTCGTGACGCTCGGAGCGGTCTGTCTCGGCCTCCCGATAGCGCTAGGCTGCGGCATCTTCCTGGCCGAGACAGCCCCCGGCTGGATCAGGGGTGTCGTGAAGCCCTCGATCGAACTCCTCGCCGGAATACCCTCCGTCGTGTACGGTCTCTTCGGCCTGGTGGTCCTGGTTCCTGCTGTGCGTGGGTTCGACTACCCCGGGAATGCCGGGTTCGGGCTCCTCTCCGCGTCGATAGTGT
This sequence comes from Candidatus Fermentibacterota bacterium, assembly GCA_022703195.1. Classification (GTDB taxonomy): domain Bacteria; phylum Fermentibacterota; class Fermentibacteria; order Fermentibacterales; family Fermentibacteraceae; genus Fermentibacter. Next base: position 5,163 of record JAKLEF010000040.1, read on the forward strand.
TGGCGGTGATGATCCTGCCCACGATCGCGAGCGTGTCCGAAGTCGCGATACGCTCGGTCCCGGACGAGTACAGGAAGGGGGCGCTCGCGCTCGGATCGACCCGCTGGGAGATGATCCGCACCGTGGTTCTGCCCGCGGCCAGGTCCGGAATACTCTCGGCGGTGGTGCTCGGTCTCGGCCGTGCGGTGGGCGAGACTATCGCGATGATCATGGTGATCGGCAACTCGGTGATGATGCCCTCGGCGATGGGCGGGCCCCTGCCGGGGATCTTCCTGAGCAGGGCGAGGACACTGACCGGCAACATCGCGGTCGAGATGAGCTATGCCACCGGCCTCCATTCCAGCGCCCTGTTCGCCACGGGTGTCGTGCTCTTCGTGCTCATCATGCTGGTCAACTCGGCCGCCCGGGCCCTGATGGCCAGGAACGCCGGCGGAGGCAGAGGATGAAGCCTTCCCGGAACGGACGGGTTACGGCCAGGAAGGCCTGGCAGGGCTGCGCGTTCGCCCTGTTCTGGCTCTCCGGGATCGCCGCGATGGCGGTGATGCTCGCCGTCGTGGGGTACGTCGTCGTCCGTGGCGCCCCGGAGCTCTCGCTGTCCTTCTTCACCACCTCTCCCCGGGGTGGGCTTTCCGGTGACGGGGGGATAGCATCCACCATCGTCGCCACGGCATACCTGGTGGTGATGACGATGGCCTTCGCCGCGCCGCTCGGCATCGGGGCGGGGATCTATCTCGTGGAGTACGCCGGCAACTCGAGGAACCGGATCGCCACGACCTTCCTGAAGCTGTCGCGGTTCGGGTCGGAGACGCTGGCGGGCGTACCCTCGATCATATTCGGGCTGTTCGGATACGCCCTTTTCGTCACCGCGATGCACTTCGGCTTCTCCCTGCTCTCCGCCTCGCTCGCCGGCGCGTGCCTGATCCTGCCCGTAGTCGTGCGCACGGCCGAGGAAGCTCTGAAGGCCGTCCCGGAGGGCTACAGGGAGGCCTCGCTCTCGCTCGGCGCAACGCGCTGGGAGACGATCCGGAAGGTGGTCCTGCCGTCCGCCCTGCCGGGCCTGACCACCGGCATCATCCTCGGCGTGGGAAGGATCCTGAGCGAGACCGCCGTGTTCTACGTGACCCTCGGCGGCAGCTACAGGACGCCCACCTCCGTCCTCTCCTCCGGCCGCACGATGGCTCTCCACGTCTACTACCTGGCTATGGAGACCAGGGCCTTCGAGAAGGCCATGGCCACCGGGGCCGTCTTGGTGATCCTGATCATCATCGTGAACCTGGCCATCAACGCCGTCTCTAGGCGTCTGTCGGCCGGATCGAGGAGCTGATCCCATGGCCGATACCGTACCACGTCTCCGGACAGCAGGCTACAACCTGTACTACGGCTCCTTCCGCGCCCTCCGCGACATCACTATCGATATTCCCGAGAACTCCATCACTGCGATCATCGGTCCCTCGGGCTGCGGGAAGAGCACGTTCCTGAGAAGCTTCAACCGCATGAACGAGCTGATCCCCGGTGTCACCGTCACCGGGAAGGTCCTGCTCGACGGGGAGGACATCTTCCGCGCCGATGTGGTGGCCCTCCGCAGGAAGGTGGGGATGGTCTTCCAGAGGCCCAATCCCTTCCCCAAGTCGATATTCGACAACGTCTCCTACGGGCCCAGGATCCACGGCACGAGGGACAGGGGAGTGCTGGCCTCGATAGTCGAGAGGAGCCTGCGCGATGCAGCCCTCTGGGACGAGGTGAAGGACGACCAGCAGAAGTCCGCGCTAGCCCTCTCCGGCGGGCAGCAGCAGAGGCTATGCATCGCCAGGGCGCTTGCCGTTGAGCCCGAGGTGATACTGATGGACGAGCCAGCCTCCGCGCTCGACCCCGTGGCCACGATGCGGATAGAGGAGCTGATGCAGTCGCTCAAGCAGAGGTACACCATCGTGATAGTCACCCACAACATGCAGCAGGCCGCCAGGGTCTCCGACTTCACTGCGTTCATGATGACCGACGGGTTCAGGGCCGGCAACCTCGTCGAGTTCGGGGCGACGAAGCAGATCTTCACGACACCGGCCGACAGCCGCACGGAGGACTACATCTCCGGGCGCTTCGGATGATCGGAGAGCCATGCACAGGGACAATCTTGAACGGGGGATACTGGAGCTCCGCGGCGAGGTGGTGGAGATGTCGGGCCGCGCGGGCGGCGCGATCCGGGAATCCGTCGATGTCCTGGCGTCGCGTGACGCAACGGCCGCGCAGAGGCTCGTGGACGCCGACGAAGAGATAAACGCGATGAGGTACGACATAGAGGAGAAGTGCCTCTCCCTGATCGCCACCCAGCAGCCAGTCGCCGGCGACCTGAGGGCCCTGTTCTCCATCCTCGAGATAGCCACCGAGATCGAGAGGATAGCCGACTACGCCAAGGGCATAGCGAGGATCAGCCTGGCGATCGGCGAGAAGCCCCTCTCTCATCCGCTCGTCACGATCCCCATCGCGGCCGAGAAGGTCTGCTCGATGCTCGAGGATGCGATGAAGGCTCTGGTCGCGGGCTCGCCCGACATGGCCCGCGAGGTCGCCGCGCGCGACGCGGCTGTCGACCTGCTCAACGAGAGAATCCAGCGCGAGATAATGACCTTCGTGATGGAGGATCACCGGGGGATCTCCGAGGCCATACGGCTCGACTGGATCGCCCACAACATCGAGCGCGCCGGCGACAGGATCGTCAACATATGCGAGCGAATCGCCTTCACTGCCACCGGGGAGCTCCGGGACCTGGACTAGCGCGCGGCGTTGTCCCTGCGGCCTTCATTGGTGAATATCACGGCATGGCGAGTGAAACCATGAAGCGAGGCCTGCCGGGACTGCACCTGCTCGTCGTGGACGACGAGTCAGGGATCAGGAAGACCCTGACATACTGCCTCGAAGAGGACGGCCATTCCGTGGTTGCCGTCTCCTCCATCCCCCAGGCTCTGACCGAGGCGGCCAGGCGTCCCTTCGACGGCGCCTTCGTCGATATCAGGCTCGGCGCCGGGAGCGGCCTCGACCTGATCCCCGCCCTTCTCGAGGAGACGCCGGGGATGAAGATCATCGTCATCACGGCCTACGCATCTATAGAAACGGCGGTCCAGGCCATGAGGCTGGGTGCTGCCGACTACCTCCCCAAGCCGTTCGGGCCCGATCAGGTGAGAGTGGCCATCCGCAGGGTCTCGGAGATGTTGGATCTCGAGGGGAGGATCCGCGACCTCTCCGAAGAGCTCTCCAGGCTGGCTCCGGAGGTGTCCTTCTCCACATCGAACCCCGCCATGAGGAGATGCCTGGAAACCGCTCACCAGGTGGCATCATCGGATGCGTCCGTGCTCCTGACCGGCGAGAGCGGAACAGGGAAATCCATCCTCGCCAAGGCCATCCATCTCTGGAGCCCGAGGTCCTCCGGCCCGTTCGTCCCCGTATCCTGCCCGTCCATACCGCCAGAACTCCTGGAGAGCGAGCTGTTCGGGCACTCGAAGGGAGCCTTCACCGGAGCCGTAGGCGACAGCCCGGGCAGGATAGCCTCCGCCGAGAGAGGTACGCTGTTCCTCGACGAGATCGGCGATCTTCCAGCCCCCCTCCAGCCCAAGCTCCTGAGGTTCCTTCAGGACCGTGAGTACGAGAGGGTCGGCGACTCACGCACCCGTCGGGCGGATATCAGGATCATCTCCGCCACGAACTCCGACCTCGGGGCGGCCGCATCGGCGGGATCGTTCAGGCAGGATCTCTATTACCGCCTGAATGTCATCGAGATCCGGATGCCATCACTCAGGGACAGGGTCGAGGACATTGTCCCGCTCGCCGGGATCATGCTGGGGCATTTCGGCTCCCTGAACCACAGGCGGGTGTCCGGCTTCTCGGACGAGGCGGCGTGCGCACTCCGGGCCCACAACTGGCCCGGTAACCTGAGGGAGCTCAGGAACGTCGTCGAGAGAGCGGTGATCCTTTCCGAAGGGGGCGTCATCGGAACCGAGCACCTGCATGGCCTCTCGGGCGGACACCCCAGGGAGACGAGGCTCGGCGACCATCTCCCGATCGCCGACATCGAGGAGGAGCACATCAGGCGCGTCCTCGCCTCGACCCGCACGCTCTCTGAGGCTGCGAAGATCCTCGGGATCGACGAGACCACGCTCTGGCGGCGCAGGAAGAACTACAACATCTAGCAGCCCCTGCAATCTGCAATGGTCCCTGCATCCCTCCATTTCATCCCGCAATGGCCGGCCTCTGCTCCGCTCGATGCCGATCCTCTCCAGGGCGGCATTCCATGGGGATGGCACGCTTTCTGCTTCATGAAGACCAGGAGGCAGTCATGAATCTCAGACGGAAGATGCTGCTCGGATACGGCTTCGCTTTCGCCATGCTCGCCCTGGTGATGGGCTGGTCCGTCGAGCGTCTGTCGGCGCTCGGCAGGGCTTCCGACAGTATCCTGCAGCAGAACTACAGGAGCATCGACGCCTCCTGGAGGATGCGGGAAGCCCTGCACAGGCAGGATGAGGCACTTCTTTCGGACACATCGGGGTTCCCGGGGCGGGATGCCTGCTTTACCCTTGCGGAGGCCGACTTCCTGTTCTGGCTCGGAAGGGCCCGCGACAACATCACCGTTCCCGGCGAGGATTCGGTGGTCGCGCGGATCTCTGCCCTGTACCCGGTCTATCTCGACTCCTGCGAGTCCTTCGGACGGATGCCCGCCGGCCTGGAGCCCCCCGCACGGTTCGCCGTCACGATCGCCCCGGTGTCGGCCGGGCTCGATTCGACTCTGGGAGAGCTGCTCTCGCTGAACCAGCAGGCGATGCACGAAGCGAGCAGACGGGCTTCGGACATGGCCGGCAGCGGATCCAGATCCACGATGATCATCGGGGGGTTCGGGCTGGCATTCGGGATCGCATTCAGCATCCTGCTGTCCGGCAGGATACTCAGGCCCCTCTACCAGACCATAGCCGCCGCCCGCAGACTGGCCTCGGGAGACTACGAGAGCAGGGTCCCGGGAGGCGGATCGGACGAACTGGGCTCTCTCGCAGCCGAGTTCAACTCGATGGCCGGGGAGCTCGAGAAGTTCGAGTCGATGCACGTGGACAGGATGCTCTCGGAGAAGTCCAAGACCGAAGCCATCCTGAACGGGATAGACGACGGGATAATCCTGGTCGATCCCGACATGCGCGTCCAGGACATGAATCCGGCCGCCTCGTCGATGCTCGGAGCCACACGGGCGGGACACTCGAGGAGGCCGCACGTCTCCGAACTCATACACGACGAGAGCCTGCTCTCCGAGGCGGCCAGGGTCCTGGACGGTGCTGGACCGCGCGTTCTGACAGAGGATGAGCGGATCATCGGGATCGACAGGAACGGCGTGAAACTGTTCCTCCTCGTGTCAGCCATCCCGCTCGAGCATTCCGGGAGGTCGATCCCGGGATGCGTGGTCGTGCTCCGGGATGTCACCCGGGCCCGTGAGATCGACAGGATGAAGAGCGAGTTCGTGA
>JAKLEF010000400.1 GCA_022703195.1 Candidatus Fermentibacterota bacterium
ACGTCTCGCGAGATGTCGTGCTGGGCTGGACGGCGGGCGAACTGGCCAAGACGCACAACGTCTATCTCGGCACCTCATTGGCCGATGTCGCCGCAGCCAGCGCGAGCAACCCGCTCGGCGTGCTCGTCAGCCAGGGCCAGGCGGCGACGACCTATCCGCCGGCGCACCGTCTCGAATATGGCCAGACGTACTACTGGCGGGTCGATGAAGTCAATGCGCCGCCCAGTTCGGCCATCTTCAAGGGGAAGGTCTGGAGCTTCACGGTCGAGCCCCAGGGTTATCCGCTGGCGGGCGGTCACATTACGGCTACCGCTTCGAGCGTGAAGAACGCGGACGAAGGACCCGAGAATGCGATCGACGGCTCCGGGCTGAGCGCCGACGACTTGCACTCGGTGACCGTGGCGGACATGTGGCGGACCGGCAGCGGTGACACGAATCCGTGGATCATGTTCGCATTCGACAAGCCGTTCAAGCTGCACGAAATGCTCATCTGGAACCAC
>JAKLEF010000041.1 GCA_022703195.1 Candidatus Fermentibacterota bacterium
ATAATAAGACCCTCGCCGCACAGCTTTATTCTGAATTTAAAGAGTTCTTCCCGAAGAATGCGGTGGAATATTTCGTCAGTTACTACGACTACTACCAGCCGGAGGCGTACATCCCTTCATCCGACATGTTCATCGAGAAGGATGCCGATCTCAATGACGAGCTCGACCGGCTGAGGCTCAAGGCCACCGCAGCCCTCCTCTCCAGGCGCGACGTGATCGTAGTGGCGTCGGTGAGCTGCATCTACGGCCTGGGCAACCCCTCCACCTTCCGAACCACCCGTATCGAACTCACGAGGGGGGACGTCCTGCCGCCCGAGGACCTCTGCATGTCCCTGGTGCAGATGCAGTACGAGAGGAACGACATAGCCCTGACGCGCAGCCGCTTCAGGGTTCGCGGGGATGTCGTGGACGTCGTTCCGTCCTACGCCGATACCGGGGTGCGCATCGAGTTCTTCGGCAACGAGATAGAGTCGATCCGCGAGATCGACCACCTCACCGGGAGGCTCCTGGGGGAGATCGACAGGGCGTACATCTATCCCGCCAAGCACTTCGTCACTGCCGCCCCCGACCTGGACAGGGCGATAACGCTCATAGAGAAGGAGCTCGAGGCGAGGCTGCTCTGGCTGAAGGCGCGGGGGAGGATACTGGAGGCCCAGAGGCTCCAGTCGAGGACGGGCTACGACCTCGAGCTGCTCTCCCAGACCGGCTACTGCCCGGGCATCGAGAACTACAGCCGCCACCTCGCCGGAAGGGCCGAGGGGGAGAGGCCTGCATGCCTCCTGGACTATTTCCCCGAAGACATGATCGTGTTCATCGACGAGTCCCACAGGACCATCCCCCAGATCAGGGGGATGTACAGGGGTGACAGGGCGAGGAAGGAGACCCTGGTCGAACACGGCTTCCGCCTGCCCTCGGCTCTGGACAACAGGCCCCTCTTCCTCGAGGAGTTCGAGGCTGTCTGCGGCCAGAAGATCTGCCTCTCCGCGACGCCTGCCCCGTACGAGCTGGAGAAGTCGGAACGCGTCGTGGAGCTCATCGTGCGGCCCACCGGGCTTGTGGACCCCGTTCTCATCGTGCGTCCCGCTACAGGGCAGGTCGACGACCTCCTGGAGGAGACGAGGCGCACCGTGGAGAGCGGGGGCAGGGTGCTCGTGACGACTCTCACGAAGAAGATGGCTGAGCAGCTCGCGTCCTTCATGGAGGATCTGGGCATCAGGGCCAGATACGTCCACAGCGAGATAGACGCGCTGGAGAGGGTTTCGATCCTCCGCGACCTCAGGCTCGCCGAGTTCGACGTGCTCGTCGGGGTGAACCTGCTCAGGGAGGGGCTCGACCTTCCCGAGGTGTCCCTCGTGGCCGTGCTCGACGCAGACAAGGAGGGCTTCCTCCGTTCGAGGACAAGCCTCATACAGACCGCCGGCCGCGCTGCCAGGAACCTGGCCGGGCGGGTCATCCTGTACGCCGACACGGTCACGGATTCCATGAAGGATGCGATGGAGGAGACCGGACGGAGGCGTTCCATACAGCTGGCGTACAACGAGGAGCACGGGGTCGTCCCGAGGGGGATCATGAAGACCCGGGAGGAGATACTCCGCACCACCAGCATAGCGGATTCCGCCGGGAAGGCCGGCCCCGCCCCCGACCTCTCCGACCTTCCCGCAGATCCGGAGAAGGCGGTTGCGCGCATAGAGGCCCTGATGCTGGATGCCGCCTCGAGGCTGGAGTTCGAGGAGGCCGCCAAACTCAGGGACGAGCTGCGCAGGCTTCTCCAGGCCGCCGGACGCACCGGGCCCTCCAGGGGTTGACACCCCTGCGGCCCCCGTCCATACTAGCCTCGCAAGTACCCATAACCCTTGAAAGGGGGCTCTTGATGAAGAGGGTTCTTTTCGTACTCGGTGCCCTTGCAGTCGCGGCCTTCGCGGCAAACAGCGTTCAGCTGGATCGCCCGCTGTACATCCCCGGAACCGACGCGACGTTGTCGTATGACGACGCCTCCGCCAACTGGCTGACCTGGGGCGGGCTCTACAGGGGTGTATGGTTCAACGTGGCCGACTTCGGCACCACCGGCACCTGGGAGGCCGACAACACCGAGTTCTGGTTCTACCACCACTCGAGCTATCCCTGGGACACCGCCTCCTTCTACGCCGAAGTCTACAATGGCGACGTCTCCACCCCGGTCACCCTGCTGAACCAGACCTCCGTCACCGCCACCCACTATGCCGCGGTGTACGCCAACTACTCCTCCCCCGTCATCACCGAGGAGCAGTTCTGGGTCCTGATCAACACCGAGATGTCCGGCGGCGGCTGGCCTTCGGTGCTGGGCGACCCCACCTACTCCGGTGTCGACCACAGCTTCTTCAGCGATGACTTCATCGTCTGGGAGCCGTGGGGCATGGGCGACTACTTCATCCGCACCAACGGCGAGTTCTCGCTGAACAGCGAAACCTGGGGCGCCATCAAGGCCCTGTACAACTAGTACCTGTTCCGGTTCCCGGGGGCGCCGGCTCGTCCGGCGCCCCTTTTCTTTTGCACGGGCGGCGACTCCCGGCCCGCCGGGGGTGCCGCCGATCCCGGCCTTCGGTAGATTCATCCGGTCGGCATGGAGGTTTCCTTGAGCGTTACGGTTGCGAGGAGCTCCGGATTCTGCTGGGGCGTAAGGCGCGCGGTGGACCTCGTGCTGGCCGAGCTCAAGCGCGGAAGGGGCCCCTTCCGCGTGATCGGCCCCCTAGTCCACAACCCGCTGGTCCTGGAGGCCCTCTCCGAGCGGGGCGTCGGGATATGCACCGATGCTTCCGGCGCGGAGGGCGGGGTGCTCTTCCTGAGAACCCACGGAACCACTCTGGAGGAGCGGCGCAGCCTCGAGGCGGGTTCGACCGCCAAGCTCAGGGACCTCACATGCCCGAGGGTCGGGAGGGCTCTCTCCGCAGCCCGCTCCAGGCGCGCCTCCGGCCATGACGTGCTGATACTCGGCGATCCCGGGCACCAGGAGGTCCGCGCTCTCAGGTCATATGCCGGAGGCGAGGGATCCTTCGTCATCCAGGGTCCTTCCGACGTCCCCCACCTTCCCTTCCTGCCGAAGCCGTTCCTGCTCTCGCAGACCACGCAGGACTCCGAGATCTTCGACAGGACGGTCGAGGCGCTGCTGGAACGCTTCCCGAACCTCCAGTGGGAGAATACGATTTGTGAATCCACCGCTTCCAGGCAGTCCGAGCTGCGCAGCCTGCTGGCCAGGGCGGACTGCGTAGTCGTAGTCGGCGGGAGGGAGAGCGCCAACACAGGGAGGCTCGCCGCGATCGCGCGGGAGAAGGGACTGCCCGCATTCCTCGTGGAGACTGCGGAGGATATCGACGCCGAATCCATTGCCGGCTACAGGAGGATCGTCCTAACAGCGGGCGCCTCGACCCCGAGCTGGGAGATCAGGCGCGTGCTCGGGAGGCTCCAGGAGATCCAGGGCACCAGGGTGAGGGGAGCCTACACCTTCCTGCGCGGGGTCGTATTCCAGAACTGGCACATCCTCCCGATCGCCCTGCTGATCGGGCTGGCGGGGGGCTCGATCCTCGGCACCGGGCCTCGGCTCCTGCCCTCCCTCGTATCAGCCCTCGTGCTGTTCGCGCTGCACAGCTTCAACGCGATACTCGAGTCGGGCCTTTCCCGGGTCGACAGCGAGGAGAGGCAGGCGCTCATCAGGAGGCACTCGACGGCCATCGCGGTCCAGGGGTTCGCCGCTCTGGCGGCCGGCATCGCACTGTCGCTGCGCCTGAGCCCGGTGTACGGGATAGTCCATGCCGCCTCCCTCGTCCTGTATGCCCTCTATTCGAGCCCCCTGATGGGGGGTAGCAGGCTCCCGCCCGGAGGGCTCAGGGCCCTGCCCGGTTCCAGGGACATCCTGTTCGCGATGGGCTGGGTGGTGCTCCTCTGCCTCCTCCCGCTCGCGGCCGACTTCGCATCGGGCGTCTCTCCGGCCGCGCCTGCCGGGGCCCTGGTCTGGTCGGTCCACCTCCTCCTCCTCTTCCTGGGCCGGTCGCTGATGATGGACCTGGTGGACATCCAGGGGGATGCGATGGTGGGCAGGGACACCCTCCCGATCGCTCTCGGCATAAGGAACGGGAGACGCCTGCTCAAGCTCTTCATGGGCGCTCCGGTGGCCATGACGTCAGCCGCAGTGCTGGCCGGCCTTCTGCCCCCTCATGCCCTCTGGGCGCTGGTGGGCAACGCCTGGCTGCTTTGGGGATATTCACGGATCATGAAAACCCCGTTCCCGGGGGAGCTGGTGACCAGGATCGCCGGGGACGGCGCACTGTTCGCGGCGGGAGCCGCACCGCTGGTATACGCCCTTCTGGCCTGATGCCCGGGCTGCAGATGGAGGTCGCGACTTGATAGACAGGTACTCTGTTCCGGAGATGGCGGCGATCTGGTCGGACGAATCGAGGTTCTCCCGCTGGCTGGAGATAGAGATCCTGGCGATCGAGGCGAGGGTCGCTTCGGGAGCCGTTCCTCCCGGCGACCTCGATCTCGTCAGGGCGGGAGCCCGCTTCGATCCTGCGCGCATCTCCGAGATCGAGAAGGAGACGCGCCACGATGTCGTGGCCTTCCTCACCTGCGTCTCGGAGGGTCTGGGGCCAGAGTCGAGGCACATCCACTACGGCATGACCTCCAGCGACATACTCGACACCGCGCTCGCGATGCAGCTGCGCGACTCGACGCGGCTCATCTCGGCGGCGCTCTCGGCCTGCGACGAAGCGCTCCGCTCCCTGGTGGAGAGGACCCGGGGGATCGCCTGCATCGGCAGGACGCACGGCATGCACGCAGAACCGGTCACGCTGGCCCTCAAGTTCGCCGGGTTCCTGGCCGAGCTCCGCAGGGCCTCGGCGAGGTTCGAGGCCGCGGCCGAGGGCGCCTGCGTAGGCAAGCTGTCCGGCGCCGTGGGCACCTATGCGCATCTCGACCCTTCGGTCGAGGAGTACGTGATGGGGAAGCTCGGCCTGGGACGCGAGGACGTAGCCACCCAGGTGGTCGCGCGCGACAGGCATGCCGCATTCCTGTTCGCGCTCGCATCGATCGGGGGCGCCCTCGAGAGGTTCGCCACGGAGGTGCGGCACCTGCAGAGGACCGAGGTCGGCGAGGTCGAGGAATCGTTCGGCCAGGGGCAGAAGGGCTCCAGCGCCATGCCCCACAAGAGGAACCCGGTACAGAGCGAGCGCCTGTGCGGCCTCGCGAGGCTGCTGCGGGGATATCTGCTGGCGGGGCTGGAGGATTCCGTGCTCTGGCACGAGAGGGACATAAGCCACTCGTCGGCCGAGAGGTTCATCCTCCCCGACGCCTGCGGGGTGGCGTGCTACGCGCTTGCCAGGGCCTCCGAGATCGCCGGCGGGCTGAGGATCTTCCCTGAGGCGGTGGCTGCGAACCTCGCACTCGGCGGGGACAGGTACGCCTCACAGGCAGTCCTGCTGGCGCTCGTCGACGGCGGATTCACGCGCGAGGAAGCCTATGCCTGCGTCCAGCGGGCCGCGATGCGTGCCCAGGAGCGCGGCACGAGCTTCCTCGCCGAAGCCGGCGAGGAGCGGGAGATTGCCGGGATCCTCGACAGGGCGGGGCTCGAGGCACTCTGCAGCCTGCACAGGCATCTTGCCCACGAGGAAGAGATTCTGGCCAGGGTCCTCGGGCCCGAGCCTGTGGCGCAGGTGTGACCGGCGGAGATATAATCACTTTTCGTACGGTTTCTGCCGTCTTCCCCGGGAGGTACCGGAATGGATTATGCGGTTGGTGCCGTCGCCGGCTTCGCGCTGGCCACGCTCTTGCTCCTGCGCTTCCTGTACCTCGCCGGAACGAGGCGGAAGCTCCTCGAGGAGCGCAATGATCTTTGCGTCAAGGAGATAGAGAATCTCAGACGCGAGATCAAGGAGGACTCCGAGAAGAGCGCCGAACAGCTCCGGGAGATCCAGCAGCACCGCGACCTGGCCATCCTGCTGCCAGAGTTCGTGAAGCAGATCTTCTCCGCCCGCAAGGCCGAGGAGCTGGCCGCATACATGGCCCGCGCAGTGAAGCACATGACCGGTGCAGCCGGCATCGCGATCTTCCTCGCGGACAGAACGGGCAAGCGCCTCAGCCTCGACTTCCAGGAAGGCCTCTCCGACAGGCTCAGAACGCATCTCGCCTTCGGCGTGGGCGAGGGCCATGTCGGCTTCGTGGCCGAGACCGGCCGCGTCTTCTCCGCCGAGGAGTTCCGCAGGGAGTCGGTGCTCGTGAAGAAGCAGATAGAGGCTTCGGCCATACCGGGATACGTGCCGGACTTCGCCGCCCCCATGACCAGCCAGGGGGTCCTGTTCGGCGTTCTCTGCCTCAACTCGATCCCGCCCGCCGCCACGCTCGTCAGGGAGAGGGTCAGGGCCATAGCGGCGATCGGAGCCGCCGCCAACGAGAACATCAGGCTGCTCGAGAGGTTCGAGATCGCCGCCGACCTCGACCCCGACACCGCCCTTCCGGGCAGGAACCAGCTCAACGTCAGGATGGACTCCGAACTCGAGAGGGTGCGCAGGTTCTCCAGCCCTCTGTCCATCATCGAGCTCCAGGTCCCGCAGGGCTCCCTGCCCGACAGGCTGCTGGCCAGGGAGGTCATGCGCATGTGCGCCAACCATCTGAAGGCCACCATGCGCAACATCGACACGGGCATCAGGATATCCCGCGATTCGATCCTCCTCCTCCTCCCCGGAACGGGCACGGACGGTCTCGACATCGTCCTGAACAGGATCGCGCGCGAGATCCCCGGCACCTCCAACGAGGAAGGCGACCGGATCGACTCCGTGCGCATGCGCAGCTGGACGTGCGAGCCCACCGACGATCTGGCCGTCGAGGCCGTGCTCTCCAGGCTCGATTCCGCCGTTTTCCAGGACCACCACGTCTGACGGAAGGTAGTATGCAGGACCTCACCGACCGCCTCGCGGCCGAGCTGAAGGCCCGGAGACTCTCGATGACGATCGAGGAGGCGTGCAAGGTGTCCTCCTTCGTCGGGAGGATGCCGACCCCGCTCGAACTGCATCTCTTCGACACCATGTGGAGCGAGCACTGCTCCTACAAGAGCTCGCGGAAGCATCTCGCGACGCTTCCGAAGAGCGCCCCCCAGGTCGTACTGGGTCCCGGCGAGGATGCGGGGATCGTGGCCTTCACCGAGGAAGGCGGCGTCCGGTGGGACATCGTCCTCGCCCACGAGAGCCACAACCACCCATCCCAGGTCCTCCCCGTGGAGGGAGCCGCCACGGGCGTCGGAGGCATAGTTCGCGATGTCTACTGCATGGGCGCCAGAGTGATAGGCGTTATGGACCTCCTGAGGTTCGGCCCTCCCTCTTCGCAGTCCTCGCGCGCCGTCGCCAGGGGGGTCGTGCAGGGGGTGTGGCAGTACGGCAACGCCCTCGGGGTTCCCAACCTCGGCGGCGACACGGTCTTCCACGAGGGGTACGAGTCCAACTGCCTGGTCAACGTGGTGTCCATCGGGCTGGTGAGGCGCGACAGGATAGTCCACAGCTTCGTTCCGCGCGCCGCCCGCCGGGTTCCCTACGTGCTGATCCTGGTCGGGAAGCCCACCGATGCCACCGGTTTCGGCGGAGCGACCTTCGCCTCGGCCGATCTCGACGCACAGGGCGGCATGGGAGCCGTTCAGGTGGCCGACCCCTTCCTCAAGCGGGTCGTGTCCGAAGCCAACGCCAGGGCGCTCGACATGCTGTTCGAGCGCGGGATCGAGTTCGGCTTCAAGGATCTCGGCGCCGGTGGGATAGCGTGCGTCAGCAGCGAGATGGCCTCCCACGGAGGGATGGGCATCGAGCTGTGGCTCGACAGGGTGCCCGTATCCGTGCAGGGCCTGCCCCCCGAGGTCGTCGCCTGCGCGGAGACCCAGGAGCGGTTCGGCCTCGCGGTGCCGCAGGATGTCGCGTATGACGTAGTGCAGATCTACAACGAGGAGTTCGAGCTGCCCCGGCTTCACCCGGGGGCCGGCGCATCGATCGTTGGCCGCTTCACGAACGACAAGACCTACCTCGTCCTCCACGGGGGTTCGCAGGTGGCCTGCGCCCCGGTGGATGCCATCACCGAGGGCATCTCCCACGACAGGCCGGCGGTGGCGGCTGCCGCGGGCAGCCCCGATCCCGCCGCTAGGCCTGTCGACCCTCCCGCAGACCTCGTGAAGATGGCCCTTTCGGCAGCCGGTGTGTCGAGGGCGCCCCTCTGTTCGTTCTACGACAGCGAGGTCCAGGGAGTCACCCATCTCAGGCCCGGGGAGGCGGACGCAGCAGTGATAGTCCCTGTGCCGGGCTCGCGGGCCGGGCTCGCGGTCAGCGGCGACGGCAACCCGTTCTACGGTGCGCTCGATCCCTATCTCGGAGGCGCCCACGCCGTCGGAGAAGCCTTCCGGAACGTGGTGGCCACGGGCGCTACGCCCCTCGCCGCCACGGACTGCCTCAACTACGGAAATCCCGAGAATCCGGAAGTCATGTGGCAGTTCCAGCGCGGCGTGGAGGGCATAGCCGACGCCTGCCGCGCCCTGGCCATAGCCGGGGGGGACAGCCTGCCGATAGTCTCCGGCAATGTCAGCTTCTACAACCAGAATTCGGCCGGGGTCTCGATCCCTCCCTCCCCGATCGTGGCGGTCTTCGGCCGGCTGGACGATTTCGCGAAGGCCCGCGACATCTCCCTCAAGCGCCCGGGCGACCTGCTCGTCCTGGTGGGAGCCAGGGCCGACGAACTCGGAGGAGGCCTCTACTACCGCGAATGCCTCGGCTTCATGGGCGGATCGGTGCCCGAGTTCAGGGGAGGAACGGAACTCGCCATGGCCGGGCTCGTCCTGGACTGGATCGGCAGGGGCATCGTCCGGGCCTCGCACGACGTATCGGACGGAGGCGCCGCGTTCGCCGCCCTGGAGATGGTCTTCGCATCCGGCCCGTGGAACGGCCTCGGAGCCAGGCTCGACATCGCCCGCGATCCGGTCCTGCTCTATTCCGAGACTCCCGGATACCTTCTCGAGATCGCACCCGGCGATCTGCCGGCCCTGTCGGGACTGCCGGTTCCCGCCAGGGTGATCGGAGAGGTGGTCCCGTCATTCACCATGTCCGGCAACGGCTGGGAACTCGATCTGTCGGGGCTCTATCCGGCCTGGCGCGACAGGCTCGCGGCCATGGTCTGGAGGGAGGAATGAGCGCGCGTCCCAGGGTGGCGGTCATACAGTATCCCGGCGTCAACTGCGAGTACGAGACCGCTCGGTGCCTCTCGGCATGCGGTCTCGACGGAGTCGTGACCAGGTGGAACGCCGGCCGCTCCCAGCTCTCGGACTTCGACGCCTTCGTCCTCCCGGGTGGCTTCTCCTTCCAGGACAGGATACGGGCCGGGGCGGTGGCAGCCAGGGAGCGAATCACTGACTTCGTCTTCGATGCGGCATGCGCCGGTAAGCCCGTGCTCGGGATATGCAACGGCGCCCAGGTGCTGGTGGAGTGCGGCCTTGTCCCGGGCTGGACCCCGGGCAGGATAGAGGCCTCCCTCGCGGCCAACCATGTCGAGGGAAGGACCGGCTACCTGACGGCATGGATCGATGTGGTGCCGGGCCCTTCGGCCGGCAGGTCGCCCTGGCTCAGGCGCGCGGACGGATCGGTCCTGCCGCTTCCCATAGCCCACGCCGAGGGCAGGTTCATGTTCGACCCGGCCGTCGACAGGGAGAGGCTCGACTCGACCCTGGTGACCGGGCTCGTCTATTCCGACGTTGCAGGCGCCGAGGCGGAGGCCTTCCCGGACAACCCGAACGGATCCTTCCGCTCCCTTGCGGGCCTCCTGAATCCCTCCGGCAACGTGCTGGCCATGATGCCTCATCCCGAGAGGGCCTTCGATCTCTGGCAGGTGCCGCCGTCGCTTCCAGGCAGGTGGGGGGACGACAGGCGGAATGCCACCCCCGACGAGCTGCGCTCGAAGCCGGGCCCCGGGAGGATTTTCTTCGAGAGCCTCGCGGAGTCCTGGGAGGTGCGGGATGAGACATCTGCTGGCGGTCACCCTGAAGTCCCCCGATCCGGCAGCAGTCACAGCCCTGGGCGCCCTGGCCAGCTTCATGCCCCAGTCGGCTCCTTCGGCCATCCTGAGATACGACCTGTGGCTGTTCGAATCCGAGGGTGACCGGGAAGCCGTTCTCGAAACGGTCGGACGCTATCCCGACATCCTCAACCCCAACAAGCAGAGGGGTGTCTTCCTCGATGCCGGGCTGCCGCCGCTCCCGGCGGGTGACCTGGTGTGGGCCGGAGTAAGGGTCGAGGAGGTCTCGAGCGGTGCTTCGGAAACCTGGACCAGGCTCCTGTCCCGTTCCCCGGCGTGCATCTCGTCCGTGAACGTCTCCGTACTGTGGCTCCTGGGTTACCCGGCCGGCACGAGCCGGGCGGATGCATCGGCAAGGGCGGGGGAGGTCTCCGTCGCGGTCGACAGGAAACGCGGGCTGCTGGCCAATCCGGTCTCCCAGAGGGCGTGCGTGGTCGAGGCGGGCATGCCCGGGCCGGACGGCGCGGGCGATCTCCGGCTCCACGAGGCGCATCCGGTACCAGCCGGGGCCCACGGAGCGGTTGAAGACCAGGCGGGAGGGTCCGGCATGGGCCGCCGGCCGCGGCGCGGCGGGGGTCAGGAATTCC